>CAIYYV010000242.1 GCA_903930425.1 Akkermansiaceae bacterium
ATCACCGAAGAAATGCGGTCTTGGGAACGGACTGACACACACTGAATGCGCGCTCGTTCGGTGCAGCTGGCTATTGCGTTGAGGCGTCGTTTCTTTCATAAGTCGGTTGCTCACCACGCTCGCTCCATGAATTCCTCTTCCCGAAACTTCATTTCCGCATTCGTGCTGCCGCTTTGTTTCGCAGCGTTCATTCAAGCGGAAGATTTTTCCTTCGACTCACTGCGAACCGCGGCACGGGCTCTCGCCGCCGCTCCCTATTCCCCTCCTGCCCAATCATTGGACAACTATTGGAAAAACCTCAGCTATGACCAACATCGCGATATTCGTTTCAACATGGAATCTGGCCTTTGGGTGAAAGAAAAACTGCCGTTTTCCGTCGATTTCTTCCATCCCGGATGGACGGCAAAAAAAATTGTAGATATCCACGAAGTGTCTAACGGGAAATCCTCGCCGTTCCAGTTCGATTCAGACCTCTTCGATTACGGCAAGCAAAAGATCCCAACTGCCACTCCCTCGCCACCCGGCTATGCAGGGTGGCGTGCGCGCTGCCACCTGAATGCCCAGGATTACATGGACGAATTTCTTGTGTTTCTCGGTGCCAGTTACTTCAGGGCGATCCCGGCGAACGCACCGTATGGCTTGTCTGCCCGCGGCTTGTCGATCAACAGCGGCCTGCCGGGTGTCTCCGAGGAGTTTCCCGACTTCACTGCGTTTTACCTCCAGCGCCCGGAAAAAAATGCGCAATCACTCACAGTTTGGGCACTGCTAGATGGTGAAAGTGTCGCCGGGGCCTATCAATTCACCATTACACCCGGCACGGAAACGGTCATGGACATAGAGGCGGAAATCACCCTGCGCCGCCCGGTCCAACAACTCGGTCTCGCCCCGTTTTCATCGATGTTCTGGTTTGGCGAAGGCACGCATCCTCGTCCTTATGATTTCCGTCCAGAAGTCCACGATAGCGATGGTCTGCTAATGGAATTGGCCGGAGGAGCCCTTCATTATCGTCCGTTAGAACATACACGTAACCAATTCCGTCACTGCGTTTTCACCATGGAAAATCCGCGTTCTTGGTCCTTGCTTCAGCGTGACCGGGCATTCTCGTCCTATCAAGATGATGAGGCTCGCTACGACGACCGACCAAGCGTGCGAGTTGAACCCGTGGAAGGATTCAGCCACGGAAAGCTCCACCTCATTGAAATGCCAACCACAGACGAGACCAATGACAACGTCATTTTGTTATGGGCTCCCGAACCTGCGCTTCAAGTCGGCACTGCATTTCGTTTTCACTACCGCCTGCATTGGCTGCGCGATCCGAATTCTTCCGCGCTTTTTGCCGTCCGCGCCACCCGCGTCGGTACTCCCGTGCAAAAACCGAATCAAATCCTCATGGCGATCGATTTCGCCAAACCCCTCCAACCCGAACCCAGAGTCGGCAACCCCAAATGGGACGATATCTCCGAATTCAAACCAGTCGTCACCCTGAACCAACCTTCCGTAAAACTCATCCACGTCGGACTCACAGACATGAGCATGGCTTATGTCGATGACCTGCCGGCTGGGCTGGGGCGTAGCGCCCAACTCCACATGCCACAGGTATTAAGAGCGTTTTTTGTGCTGGAGCCACCCAAAGGACTCGAATCGATCGACATGACATGCGAGTTACAGAATGCCACAGGCAAGTCGGTTTCTGAGCGTTGGGCGTATCTCTGGATGCAACCGCATTGAATCTGCAATCCAAAGCATCCGCTCAGCCGATTCCTTTTTGCAGATCCCGGGCACTCCAGAGGGTGCCGGCCGCGGCGTTGCCGGCACCGCGCAATTTCCGGGCGCCGTCCTTGCGTTTCTCGCCGAACCGTCCCCGGCACGACCGAAATACCTCGTCTACAAAGGCCCGGCTGCCAATCACCGCCCCATCCGTGAAATACCTCACCCGGCAGCGCAGCATCCGGCTCATCGCCACATCGCGGCTCTTCTCTAACTGCGCCCGCTCCGCGTCCACCA
>CAIYYV010000243.1 GCA_903930425.1 Akkermansiaceae bacterium
ACCACCACTCTGGATCCCCTGCAACTCAAAGAGCAGGAGGCCCTCAAACTCAAACAACAAGAAGAACTCGCTCAGAACACAACTCTCGAAAATCCCGGCACCACCGCCCCTCCTATTGAGAAAGTCAAAGCCCCTGTGGAGCCAAAGCGTGACTACGCCGTCGCTAACAAGGTCCCCGGTAAAGAGGGCTTCGTCTTCAGCCCCTATAATAACAAAGTCGTGGACGTGCGCGATATTGCCAGCGGCACCCTGGTCACAGACCCCACCTATCCAACCGCTGAGAAAAAATTCTTCCGCGTCCCCTGAGATTTCTTCATTCCCGGTAAACCTGTTTCTGGGCAAACCAACCGGGTCCAAACCAATGGACCCGGTTTTTTTAGAATGAACGCGGATTTTTCTAACATCACAATCCTCGGCGGTGGTCTGCTTGGCGGATCACTCGCCCTCGCCCTCGGTTCATTGGTGCCGCCTCCTCGCGTCCGGCTTTGGACCCGGAAAATCGCCACTGCAAACACCGCCCGCGAACTCGGAATCCACGAGGCTACCTGCGAGCTCCAACAAGCCGTTGCCGGCGCCGATTTGCTCGTGCTCGCAGTGCCGGTGGGTGCAATGGCCGCGCTTGTGGCCCAAGCTCTAACGGCGGGGCTGCCCGCGGGTTGCCTCGTCACGGATGTCGGCAGCGTCAAAAGACCCCCTCATCAGACGATCTCTCCCGTGCTCGCCGGCCACCCAGTCGATTTTATCGGCAGCCATCCAATGGCCGGCTCCGAACGCGTCGGAATCTCCGCCGCAAACGCCCGCCTCTTCGACCGCGCCGCCTGCCTGCTCACCAATGATAACCACGCACCCACAGCACTCACGGAAGCATTGGAACGCTTCTGGCAAAGCGTTGGCTGCCGCACCACCTGGTTGTCGGCCGCCGAGCATGACGCCCTGGTCGCCCGGATCAGCCATTTGCCTCACATCATCGCCGCCACTGCCGCGCGCATTTGTTTGAAAAACCCGTTAGATGGTCACTTCGGCGGTGGTGGTTTGCGCGATACCACACGTGTCTCATCTGGCAACCCGGACATGTGGGCGGAAATTCTCGTTGAGAACCGCGAGGCGCTGTTAGGTCCTCTGCGCGAAACGATCGCGGATCTTGGCGCCGTTCTCGCCCATCTGGAACACTCTGATCAAGAACCGGTCCGCCAATGGCTCGATATCGCCAAACATCAGCGAGATCTTCTCCACCCTCTCTTTTAGCCCGTTTTTTCTTACTCATTCATGTCAGAATTCCGAGTCACCCCCATCGCAAAGCTTCACGCGGAATTCAGTGTTCCGGGAGACAAAAGCATGTCTCACCGCGCCGCTATTCTTGCGGGACTTTCTAACGGAGCCTGCACTCTGCGCAATTTCCTCCCTAGCGAGGACTGCATTAACACGCTCAATGCCATGATGGCTTTGGGCGCCCCCTGTGAAATCCTCGATGAACTCGCCGGATTTGGACCGCTCAATCTGCGCCTCTACGGACAATCGATGCGCTTGCGCGCTCCGAATGGACCTATCGACTGCGGCAATTCAGGCACCGGCATGCGCCTGCTCGCGGGTCTGTTAGCAGGCCAGTCGTTCACATCGGAACTCTGTGGAGATGCCTCCTTGTCCTCCCGCCCGATGGGCCGAATCACCATTCCCCTCAGGCAAATGGGTGCGAATATCGAACCCTGTGGCGAAAAACCCGGATGCGCGCCGTTAGTCATCCAACCCGCCAAACTCAACTCGATCCGCTACGAAATGCCTGTCGCCAGCGCTCAAGTGAAAAGCGCCGTGCTCCTTGCCGGCCTGTTTGCCGACGGCACCACCACGGTCGTCCAACCCGCCGAAACTCGCGATCATACCGAGCGCCTGCTTGCGTCGTTCGGCGTCAGCACCCGTCAGGACGGCAATGCAATCTCGATTGATGGCGGTCAAATCCTGCAGGCATGCGATTTTACCGTGCCAGGGGATATTTCCAGCGCGGCGTTTTGGCTGGTCGCCGCAGCTGCCTTGCCCGGCGCGCGGCTCCTCATTAAAGATGTCGGCCTCAACCCAACCCGAACCGCCATCCTCAAAGTGCTCAGCCGCATGGGTGTTAGAATGTTAGAAAGCGTCCACCATTCGCAAGGCGAGCCCGTCGGTAATATCGAAATTCACGGCGCATCCCTCACGGGAACCACCCTCCTTGAAAGCGAGATCCCAAATCTCATCGATGAAATCCCGGTCATCGCCGTTGCCGCCGCTCTCGCTTCAGGTCGCACCATCATCCGCAATGCACGCGAATTGCGCGTCAAGGAAACCGACCGCATCACCTCCGTCGTCCATAACCTCCGCGCCATGGGTGCCGTGGTCGATGAGTTCGACGACGGTATGGAAATCCAAGGCGGTCATCCGCTTCATGGCGCGGACCTGGATAGCTTTGGCGATCACCGTATCGCCATGGCCTTTGCCATCGCGGGCCTTTTCGCCACCGGCCAAACGGTCATCCATCAGACGGATTGCGTGAATACCTCCTATCCTGGATTCGCCCATCATCTCGCCGCCATCCTCAATCAACGGTCTCGTATCGAGGATTTCACCCTGCCCATCCTTTCCCGTTCGTGACCCCTATCCTCTCGCATTTCGCCATCGCAATCGATGGCCCCGCCGCTTCCGGAAAAAGCACTCTCGCCCGTCTGCTTGCCCAGCGACTCGGTCTCATCATGGTCAATTCAGGTGCCATGTATCGCGCAATCACCTGGAAAGTCCTCCAGGAAAATGTCGACCCCAAAGACACCCGTCGCGTCATCGCCCTGCTCGAATCGATCGAAATCCACTGCGGCAACGATGGCACGTTTTCCACCATCACCATCAATGGTGTCGATCCTGGCGATGCTCTCCGTGCGGAAGTTATCAATGCCAACGTTTCCATCATCGCCGCCATCCCGGAAGTCCGCCACAAGCTCATCGACCTCCAACGCGCTTATCTCGAGCATTCAAGCGTGGTGATGGAAGGACGCGATATCGGCTCCGTCGTCTTCCCTAACACTCGATACAAGATTTATGTCGATGCCGCAGAAGATGTCCGTGCAGCTCGCCGTGTGGATATGGGCGAGGCGGATTCTATCGCCCAACGCGACGCCGCCGATAGCAAACGCGTCACCGCGCCACTGGTGGTCGCGCAAGGCGCCGCCATTCTCGATAACTCCTACCTCTCTATCGAAGCCGGTGTCACCGCAGCACTGAACATCCTTTATCATCAAGGACTGGAGATTGCCGATCCCATGATCGGACAGGCGACGAGTGCATTGCCCATGAAAGGCGTTTATTGGTTCGGTTGGATGACATTCCGTGCAATTGCCAGGTCCTTGTTCGGGGTGCGCATCATCGGCGCTGAAAACCTCGTCACTCGTGGCCCAGTACTCGTTGCCGCCAATCATCAGAGTTATCTGGATCCCCCACTCATCAGCACTCTCTATGATAGTGAAATGTTCTATCTCGCCCGAAAAACCTTGTTCACTCGAATTACCCGCTGGCTCTATTCCCAGTGGAATGCCATGCCGATTGACCAAGACCACCCGGATATGGCCAGCCTGAAATCCATCATCCGCAAACTCAAAAATGGCCACCGTGTGCTCGTCTTCCCCGAAGGTGCCCGCTCTCATGATGGCGAACTCGGCGAACCCGCTCCCGGTATCGGCCTGATCGCCGTCAAGTCCGGTGCCGTGATCCAACCGATTCGTATCTCTGGCGCTCGTGAGGCCCTGCCGCGCGGTTCCTCCCGCGTCCGCTTCACCCGTATCACTGTCGCCATCGGCACTCCGATCCGCCTTACCTCCACTGAACTCAAATCATCCCACGGCAAGGAGGATTATAACCGAATCACCCAGCGTATCATGGCCGCCATCGCGGCCTTGTGACCCGCCAGAATGCCTTGACCCTTTGAGTTTTTCCGCAGTCTTTTACCGGTCGTTTTCTCCGGCAACATATCCAAAGTTGGCTAGAATCCCGCCATCTACAAATAGCAAATGTCCATTGACATATTGACTCGCCGATGAGGCCAAAAAGATGGCGGCACCCGCAAGATCCTCGGGATCTCCCCAGCGCCCCGCAGGTGTCCGCGTCATCACTAAATGATTAAATGGATGCCCATTGACGCGTATCGCCTCCGTTTGTGAGGTCGCTATATATCCCGGGGCAATCCCGTTGATCTGTATATTGTGCTTCGCCCATTCACAACACATGTTTGCCGTCAGCAACTTGAGCCCGCCTTTCGCAGAGGCATACGCTGATACCGAATTCCTCCCGTAAATACTCATCATCGAACACATGTTGATGATTTTCCCGCCTCCTCGCCGGATCATCGATGGAACCACCCGCTTCGAAATAATAAAGGGAGCCACCAGATCAATGTCAATCACCTGACGAAAATCTGCCACCGGCATGTCCAATATGGGAACACGTTTGATGATCCCGGCATTGTTGACCAAAATGTCTATCGGCCCCACTTCCGATTCAATCGCCCCTATCCCCTGATCCACATCGTCTTCCTGCGTCACATCAAATCGAATGACATAGGCGTCGATCCCTGAATCTGCGTAGGCTTTCTTGCAGTCAGCCAGGCGTTCATCACAGATATCATTCACACAAATTTTGGCACCCGAGGCAGCGAGCGCCTTCGCGATTGCCATGCCTATGCCATGCGTTCCGCCTGTGACCAGTGCGACCTTCCCAGTTAAATCAAATAGTTTCATGAGTCTGAATTTTTGAGTGATGAACCGATCACTCGGATGTCTCTCTTCCTCGATGCCCGGATACCCATGCGCTCCCAAAAATCATCGGGGAATGCGAGGGCAGGGGAGTCCGAATTGAAAATCGTGACATGCGATGCAACCGTGCGCCAAAGCGTTGCCAATATGCCCGCCCCTGCCAAGAATTCTTTCCCCTGATTGTTTCTGATATCCACAATGTCCAAAAAATCAACTTCCCGCAGTCTCAATCACCCGAACCCCGCGCCTCAAACGCGGCGTTCCTCTCTTCCGCCAGAGGCTCCCATCACGCCGTCCCTCCCCGCTTCCTCGCTTTCAGCATCCCACATCCCGCGTCCACATCGATGCCCCGTCGCTGCCGAAACGTGCACGGAATCCCAGAATCTAACAGTATTTTTTGAAACGCTTTTCCGGCCTTGCTGGCCGTGCCGGCATACCCGCCCGTCGGGTTGAGCGGGATCAGATTGACGTGGGCATCAATGCCTTCGAGCAACTGCGCCAAACAAACCGCCGTTCCCGGCGAATCGTTGGTGCCGGCAATCAAAGTCCACTCGAAAAAAATCCGCTTGCCAGTGGCCTTGCCGTAGGTGCGACAGGCGTCAATCAACTGACACAGCGACCAACGTCGACTCACGGGAACCAACGCCAAACGATCCGCCTCGGTCGCACCATGCAAACTCACAGCCAGGTGATAGGGCCGCGCTTCCGCCGCCAAACGCAAGATACCGGGCACCACGCCCACCGTGCTGATGCTGATTTTCGAGGGCCCGATGCCGATGCCTCGTGTGTCTGAGATGATTTCAAGCGCTATCAATACGGCGTCGAGATTGTTGAGCGGCTCGCCCATGCCCATGAGAACGAGGTTTCTCAAACGCTTGCCAGGATCAACTTGATGAAGCACGCGTCGCGCATGCATGACCTGCGCGACCATTTCACCCGGCCGAAGGTCGCGGGAAAATCCCATCTGTCCGGTGGCACAAAATACACAACCCATCGCGCAGCCAGCCTGCGTGCTCACGCAAACTGTTTGCCGTCCGTCGTAGCCCATCAGCACTGTCTCAATGATCTGGCCATCGCGCAGCCGCAGCAGGAATTTGCGCGTGTGCCCATCCGCACTGCGGATTTCTTCGACCACCTCCGGTACATCGAGAAAAAAGGCTTTGCCCTCCCCCACCGATGCACGAACCCAACGCTGCAGCGGCGGCAGGAAATCGTGCGTTGTTAGATCCACCGCGCCCTCACGCTGCAGGGCCCGCCACAAGGCCTTGGCGTGATGCGGAATCACCCCATCCGACGCCAACACCCGCGCTAACTCGGCAAATCCGAGATCATGCAACGATTGCGGCGGAGCAGCGGACATGCGGCAATCAAGCGCCACAGTCGCCCACGGGCAAGACGCGATTTTTCGCAGGCGGATGCAGGAGGATGCTTGCCAGCACCCACCAAACCCGCTACTGGATTATCCCCATGACCGAATGGTATTATGCGCGTGGCGGGCAACAAAGCGGACCCGTGAGTTTCGAGCAACTCCAGGCCCTCGTCCGCAGCGGCGGCCTCGATGCGTCCAAAGATCTGGTTTGGACCGCGTCGATGAAAGATTGGTCGCCTGCCAGCCAGGTGCCCGGCCTACTCTCCCCCATCACCCACACGCCAGATCCTTCCAATCCCTACGCCACTCCCCAAAGCTCATGGAGCTCCCCCTCTCCATCCACAGGTGAGAATCTGTTAGAGATCGCCCCCGGTAGCGAACCTATCAATGTGGGCGCTTGCATGCAGCGCGGGTTTGAACTCACCAAACGCCAGTTTGGAACCATCTTGCTCGTGGGCGTGGTTTATTTCGCGGTGATTTCTTCGCTCACTGTCCTGCTTTCGTTAGTCATCGGAATCACTCAGAGCGTGCTCGCCACTCCTGGCCCCCCCCACGACATGTACACCACTTCCACGGCGACTGGAACTGGCCTCATGATCGTGACTCAGTTGATCTCCCAGGTGTTTTCTTTGTTTATCGGACTCGGGTTGACCCGCATCGGCCTGAACTTGGTTTCTGGAAAACCCGTTTCAGTCGGCATGCTTTTTGGCGAGGGAAATAAACTTCTGCGCGTGATCGGCGCATCGATTCTCTTCGGATTCATCGTGTGTGCCGGCTTCCTCCTGCTGATCGTCCCGGGCATTTACCTCTCCCTGCGATACGGCCAATATATGCTAGCAATCGTCGATCGGGACCTCGGCGTCATCGAGTCATTCCGTTATGCCTCCTCGCTCACCACGAATAACCGCGGGAATCTCTTGCTCTTCGGGTTGCTGGCAATGGCCATTCTGCTCGCCGGAATGCTCGCCTGTGGCCTCGGCCTGATCTTCGCTGCGCCCGTCGTCTGGCTCTCTTACCTTGTCGCCTACCGCTGGATGCAATATGGGTCCCGCGTAACCATGGACCATCCCGGGACCACCACTCCGCTGCACTCCAGCGTCCCGTAAGCCGGAAAATCCCAGCTTGTCGATCACCACCGCTTGCCCTTCTGCAAGGCATCGCTACGCTGGCGCCATCTGATGTCCGCTTCCTTCGTCCACCTCCACCAACACACCGAGTTCTCCCTCCTCGATGGAATGATCCGCATCAAGGATCTCGCACAGCGCGCCGCTCAACTCGGAATGCCAGCCGTCGCCATGACCGATCATGGAAACCTCTACGGCGCTATCCCATTCTATCAGGCCTGCAAAAAAGCCGGCATCAAACCCATCCTAGGCTGCGAAATCTACCTCGCCCCCATCACGATGGACGATAAACGCGAGATCCCCGGCCGTAAGCGCGCCACTCACCTCACACTCCTCGCAGAAACCAATGAGGGCTGGGATAATCTATCAAAATTGGTAAGCAAAGGACACCTCGAAGGATCGTATCACGGAAAACCCCGCGTCGATCGCAATGCACTTCGCCAGTTCTCTAAGGGCCTCATCTGCCTGACCGGTTGCATCTCCGGCCCTGTCAATGAATGGCTCCTCGCCGATGATAGGCCTAAAGCCCGCTAAACACTTGAAGAATTGGTGAATATTTTCGGCAACGATAATACCTATGTGGAAATCCATAACCACGACCTCGAACCCGAACGCCGTGTCACTCCAGCCTTGCTCCAACTCGCCAAGGAATTCGACCTCAAACCTGTCGCCGCCAACGATGTCCATTTTCTCGATCGCGACGATCACGAAGCTCACGATGTCATGATCTGTATCGGCACAGGCCATCTCATCATCGATGAAAAACGCATGCATTACACCCCAGAGGTCTATTTTAAAACCTCAGAGGAAATGCGCGCCCTCTTCTCCGAAATCCCCGGCGCTTGTGATAACACCTTGGAAATCGCCGAGCGCTGCAATGTCGAACTCTCGCTCGATCCCACCTCATCCGAAAAATACCCAAAGTTCGGAACCCCCGATGGCAGCCCACGCGAGCAATACCTCATGCGCGTCTGCCAAGACGGCCTCGTGAAACGCTACGGACCGGATAAAGCTGCCGATCCGGAACTCATCGCCCGCTTGCAATACGAGGTGGACACCATCAATCGAATGGGATTCGCCTCCTATTTCCTGATCACCGCCGATTTTATCCAATGGGCGCGCGACCAAGATATCCCCGTGGGCCCTGGTCGTGGCTCGGCGGCCGGCTCGCTCGCTTCTTAT
This sequence comes from Akkermansiaceae bacterium, assembly GCA_903930425.1. Taxonomy (GTDB): domain Bacteria; phylum Verrucomicrobiota; class Verrucomicrobiia; order Verrucomicrobiales; family Akkermansiaceae; genus Luteolibacter. The sequence continues at coordinate 8,439 of CAIYYV010000243.1, forward strand.
GCCATGGGCATCACGGATATCTGCCCGCTGCGATTCGGCCTGCTCTTCGAACGCTTCCTCAACCCGGAGCGTGTTAGCCCACCCGACGTCGATATCGACTTCTGCCAGAGCCGCCGCGCCGAAGTCATCGACTATGTGCGTCGTAAATACGGCGAACGCTGCGTGTCGCATATCATCACCTACGGAACTATGGGCGCAAAAAGCGTCGTTCGCGATGTCGCCCGCGTCATGGGAATGCCCTACAACGACGGTGATCGAATTTCTAAATTGATCGACCCAAAACCTAACGACGACGAAGAGAAAAATAAATACGGACCATCTATCCTGCGCCGCGAATGGGAAAAAAATACCGAACTGCGAAGCCTCATCGAAAACAGCAGCACCTATCGGGAACTTTGGAATTATGCCCTTAAGCTCGAAGGCCTCAACCGCAATGTCGGTGTGCATGCCGCTGGAATCGTCATCGGCGACCGACCGCTTGACGAACACGTCCCGCTCACCCGCGGCAACGAAGGCGAAGTCGTTACCCAATATGCCATGAAGGCCATTACCGATGTCGGCCTTCTCAAAATGGACTTCCTTGGCCTGAAAAACCTCACCGTGATCCATGAAACCGTCCAACACATCCGCCGCCATATGCCGGATTTTGCG
>CAIYYV010000244.1 GCA_903930425.1 Akkermansiaceae bacterium
GCGATTGGTGGTAACGCGGGGCGTGGAGGTGTTATACGAAAACACATTCTCACTGGAACCCGGTAAATGCTGGAAACCCAACAAGCTTCCATTTGCCGGCGAAAATCCATCGGAGCTGTTCGCAGCGATTTTCGCCGAGGATGGTGAATGTCTTCTTTCCTACCGCCCGGTCGATCATCGCCGCATCACCCAGAACCGTGAAGTCGCCACGCAACCTCCGGCACCCGCGGAAATCGCCTCGTCCGATGAGCTGTATTTCACCGGAGAACACCTCGATCAATACCGCCATGCCACACGATCACCCGAGTCGTATTGGAACGAGGCTCTGCACCGCGATCCGGGCGACGCCCGCTGCAATATCGCCATGGGCCGGCGCGCGCTGAAACAAGGCCGATGGAATGCTGCCGAAGCTTGTTTTGAAAAAGCGGTGGCACGGCTGACCCGGCGTCATCCGAATCCGGAAACCGGCGAGGCACACTATTTCCTCGGTTTGACCCGGGTGTTCAAGGGTGAACACGAAGCCGCTTACCCGTCGTTTTACAAAGCAACCTGGAACCAGGCATGGCGGTCGGCCGCGTTCTATCAACTCGCATGCCTCGATTGCCGGCAGTTCGATTGGCGCGCCGCGCGGCGTCACCTCGACGAGTCATTGGCCATGAATGCCGACCACACGAAGGCGATCGTCCTGCAGGCGGTCATCGCGCGGCATTCGGAAGAACCGGATACTGCGATGCGATTGTTGGCCGGAGTGTTAGACATGGATCCGCTTGATCACTGGGCACGTTACGAGGGCACTGCTTGCGGTTTGGTTGCCATGGCCGATTGCCTGAAAATCTGCCGGAACGATGCACAGACGGTTCTCGATCTCGTTTTTGACTATGCCGATGCCGGTTTCAACGAGGACGCCGTAAATTTGTTAGATAGGCATCTTGCGCAGCCTGTGGAGGACTGCGCGGTGCCGAATCCATTGTCCCGAAGCGCCAGTTGTCTCTATGTGCTTGCCTGGTTGCAAAAGGACACAAAACTGCTGGCAAAGGCGCGCGCGCAATCGCCGGATTACTTTTTTCCATCCAGAGGTCACGAGCAGATTGTTCTGGAATGGGCGCTGCAACAACCGACCAAGGATCCGGTGGCGGCCTATGGTTTGGGAAATTATTTCTACAACTTGGAGCGCTACCAAGATGCGATCACCGTCTGGCTACGCGCGGTCGGGGACGGTGCGTCGTTCGCCACGGTGTTTCGCAACCTCGGCATCGCGACCTGGAACCTGCACCGCGATGGCGATGCCGCACGAAACTTCTATCTGCGCGCGCTGGAGTTGGATGCTCATGATCCACGGCTGGTTTCCGAATATGATCAATTCCGATCAAAGCTGAATGATCCGTTGTTAGATCGCCTCGGGTTCCTTGAAGAGCGTATGACGCTGGTCCTGCAGCGCGATGATTGCACGGTGGCCCTGGCGTCGTTATACAATCTCACCAACAAGCCGGAAAAGGCGCTGGAAATCATGATTTCGCGTCGCTTTCATCCGTGGGAAGGCGGGGAGGGGAATGTGTTGCGGCAGTTCAGCACCGCACATCTTCAGATCGGTCGCAAGGCCTTGGATGCAGGCGATGCGTCGCGAGCGTTCGCGCATTTCACCGCCGCCATGGACACGCCGGAAAGCCTAGGCGAGGCCTACCATCTTCTGCAGGCGATGGCGGATGTGAACTACTGGATCGGCAGGTCGCTGAAAGCTCTTGGCCGCGAAGTCGAGGCGCGCGAGTGCTTCACGCGCTCGGCGAATGAGAGCGGGGATTTCTCGGACATGGCAGTCACCACGCATAGCCCGCTGAGTTATTTCCGCGGGCTTTCCATGCAAGAGTTGGGGTGTGAGGATGAGGCGCGTGCGATCTTCGCGGACCTCGCCACCTTCGCTGAAACCAAGCCCAAGCAGGCAGCGACGAGCGACTATTTCGCCACCTCACTGCCCAACCTGCTCGTGTTCGATGAAGACCTGCAAGCGCGGCGCGATGCTGAAAATCACTTGCTGTTAGCACTGGCCCATCACGGCCTCGGCGAAGCAACTGCCGCCCGCGCCGCGCTCGAGAAGACACTGGCCTTCACGTGCTCAGAGCAACGCTGCGTGGATCTCCTGAGGGAGCTTGAGCTCGCTTGAGCACTCATTTGCCGTAATAGCGGTCCAGAGTTTGTCTGAAATCAGGAAACGTGATCCGTGCGGTGACTGGGATGCGCATACCATAGCTCCGAGACGTCGCTCGGGCTCATTGCCGCTTGTGCATTGTAGCGGCGGTCTGTGACCGTCGGGGGCGCATGCGCACATTTCTCACCGACGCTCATAGAGCGCCGCTCACCGACGCTCATAGAGCGCCGCTCACCGACGCTCATAGAGCGCCGCTCACCGACGCTCATAGAGCGCCGCTCACCGACGCTCATAGAGCGCCGCTACAATGCGTTGCATGCGAATTTCTCACCGACTACAATGCGTTCCAGCGCCGGTGCAGGATTCTCCCATTCAAAATCTCGTCTGCTTGCCGCCTCTCACGAATGTGGGGATTGACAAGATCGGTCCAGCTTTCAGGATCATTACCCATCAGGTGCAGATCACCTGCCTCCATCAAAGAATTCCATTCTTCGCATGACTCACCAAGATCGATTTATCGCCATGCTTGTGCGCCGCCCGGTGGAAGGCCCCGCCTCGTGGTGGGGCCTTCCCGCCACTGCCGCGCTGCCACAATTGTTAATGAGTGGGGCACCCGTCGCCGTGCGTGCCCTCTTTGAAGCGGTTCATGGGGAGGTCGCCCGATGATTTCTCCCGACCCATTGCTCGGTACCGCCCTTCACGGCGTCGGCGCGTTTTTTGCCGCGATTTGTTATACTCCGCAAAAGCGCGTCAATGGGTGGTCATGGCAGAGTTACTGGCTGATTCAGGCGTCGGTTTGTTGGTTGTTACTGCCGTTGGTGGGTGCGTGGTTGACGATTCCGGAACTTGCCGCGGTGTTGCGCACCGCTCCGC
>CAIYYV010000245.1 GCA_903930425.1 Akkermansiaceae bacterium
ACAAAAAACGCGCTCAGGCTGATGAACAGCGCGGCCAAATCGATGAAGCAGATGACCACCGAGAGCGCGCTTGACACCGGATTGCGGAACGCAACCACTGCCACACCGGCGAGTAGCACCACGGCGGAAAAAATCCAAAAGAGGTAAGAGGGCATGACTATTTCAATTCGTTCCATTTGTTGACAAGGCCTGTGCGGACGCCGCCGATGGCGAGGAGTTTTTCCTTGTTGTGAACCATGTCGGCGCGATTGAGACCGGTGATGAGATAGTCCTTGCGCAGGAAGATCGCCTGCTCGGGACAAACTTCCTCGCACATTCCGCAATAGATACAACGGATCATGTCGATCTCAAATGCCGCGGGCCGCTTTTCCACTTTGGCCCACGGGTCGTTCGAAGGGATCTCGCCCGGCGTGATGTGAATGGCTTTCGGCGGGCAGATGAATTCACAGAGTTGGCAGGAAACGCAGCGCTCGCGTCCTTGTTCGTCGGTCACAAGGGCGGGTGCACCCCGATAGTATTCCGGCAGGTGCTCGTCCCAGCGATGCTCGGGATATTGCATGGTCACTCCGAGGCCGGAGGACGCCAGTGATTTCGCGCTCGCGGATTTGCCGCGTAGCGACTTGATAGCATGCGTCAGGGTGATCAGAAAGCCCTTGGCGACGGCTAACAGATAGATGCTCTCACCAAAGTTGAGCTTCGGTCGTTGGAGTTTTACGACGGGCATGATGTGGCTAGGACCAATGAGGGTTTGAAAGTGGTTGGCGGGAAAGGAAAAGGAAAAAGTCAGGCTTGGAGGATTCCGGATTTGGGTTCGGAAACTTTTGCGACCCAGATGAGGGCAGCGGTGACGACGGCTAACAACACGGCGCCGGTAGCGAGGATGGCGGGCGCGAGGTGGGGCGCGGCGAGGATGAGGGCTGCGAGGAAGACGTTGATGAGCGCGGCCTCAAAAAAGACGACCCAGCCGAGTTTCATGAGCTGGTCGTAGCGGAACCGGGGGACCGTCCAACGCACCAAAATGAAAAATAAAATGAAAACGATGAGTTTCAGCAAAAAGACGAGCAGGTGAATGAGCCCGCCGAAATAGAATTCTCCGAAGTGGAAGTTTTGGATCCATTTGTCGGCGGTGAAGCCGACCGACCATCCGCCAAGAAACAAGGTGACAATAAGCGCCGAGCCGATGACCATGGCGGCGTATTCGCCCATGAAAAACATGGCGAATTTCATCGACGAATACTCGGTATGGTAACCGCCGACGAGTTCGGTTTCACATTCGGGTAGGTCAAATGGCATGCGGTTGGTTTCCGCGAAGATCGAGATCGTGAAGATGATAAAAGCCACAAAGGCCGGGATGCAGAACAGAGCGGTCTGAAGATCGGGCAGTCCGAGTTGGCCGTTTTTCCACAACGGCAGCAACAGCCAGCCGTGATCCGCCTGATATTGAACGATTTTGCCGAGGTTGAGCTCACCAAAGTAGAGGAGCACCGGAATGATGGAAAGTCCTAACGAGATTTCATAGGAAATCATCTGGGCGGACGAGCGGACAGCGCCGATGAGCGGGTATTTTGAGTTAGATGACCAACCGGCCAGGGTGATGCCATAAACTGTTAGAGAGGAAACCGCGAAAACAAAAAGCGGACCGATGTCGAGATTGGCGATGACGAGTTGCTGGGTGTTGCCGAAGAGCGTGATCGACGAGCCAAAGGGGATCACGCAGACGGTGATGAGGGCGGGAGCCACGGTGAGCGCAGGGGCCAGCCAGAAAAACACCTTGCGGACGTAGGCCGGTGTGAAGTCTTCCTTGAGAAATAATTTCACGCCATCCGCCATCGGTTGGATCAGCCCGAAAAAGTGGAAGTCTTTTTTGAATCCGAGCAAGGTGAGTGGGATGCCGGTGCGGTTGGGGCCGACGCGGTCTTGAATGATGGCGCAGAAGCGGCGTTCGAAATACACCGAGATGGGCACGAGCGGCAGCACGACCAAAAAGGTGAGTGCAATGATTTTGACGATGAGAATAATGAGTGCCATGTGCTTCCTAGTAATAAATAACGATATTAGCCTGTGATGAGACGCGCTGCTTGACGGGCGCGTTCCGTGGTGAGCAGCGGGATCTGATAGCCCGTGTCCATCACAGGAATTCCCAGGTGGCCGATTTTCGAGAGAGTGAGTTCGTTGAACGCGGGAAGAGTCTCGGCGAGGGCTTGGAAAATCTCCTCGATGGAATCGAGGTGGCCGGTATTTCCGGTGATGGCCTGGGTGAGATCGCGAAGGATTTCCCAATCGTCGCGGCACTGGCCTGGCGGTTCGATGGCGCGATTGAGTCGTTGGAGGCGCCCTGATAGATTGACCATGGATCCGCGTTTTTCGGCGAAGGCTGCAGTGGGGAGTACGAGGTGGGCCGCGAGAGCTGTGGGATTGGCCAGGGTATGGGACTGAAGGAGAAACTCGAGTGGCGCGAGGTCCTCGAAGCAGAATCCGGCATCGGTGATGAGATCTTCACCCAGCACGATCAGGGCCTTGATGGCACCCGAACGCACTCCTGCTCGAATGGCGTCCAGCTTGGAAAATGGGTCTTGAGTATCCAGGACGAGCATCGCGCCGGTCGTGTTCGGGTTGCGGTCCGCAGCCACAAGCAGGGCATCCGGTTCTGAAAAGCGCGGGACCAACGAGAGGTTCGTGGTGCCAAGCGCCGTGGCAAGCGCGCGGGTGAGGAAGAGCTCCTCGTTGGTCATGCGCGCGGAAGCGATGATGGCGATTTTCTCCGGGGCTTGCGCCTTGAGCTTCGATGCGGCGGTTAGAAATGCCGCCTCCCAACTTACTGGTTCGTGCAGGGCCCCGTGTTTCGCGAGCGGCTCCGTAAAACGCGCCACACTGTCGAGCGAGTGGAAATTCAAGCGATGCGAGTCGGGCATCCAGCACGAGTTCACCTCGTTGTTTTGGCGTGGGGTGATTCGATAGATTTTGTTGCCGCGGGTCCAGAGTTGGATATTCGTGCCGGTGCCGCAGTTGACATCGATGCTTGGGGTTTCCTTGAGAAACCAAACCCGCATTTGGAAGCGGAAATCATTCGATGTGAGGGCACCGACCGGGCAGATGTCCGTGGTGTTGAGTGAATAGTTAGAATCGAGCGGGCGATCTGGGTGCGCGGTGAGTGTGGTGTGAGTCCCTCGTTGAGTGAAACCGAGCACCGGTTCACCGACGACCTCGCTCATGAAGCGAATGCAGCGACCGCACAGGATGCAGCGTTCGTCATCGAGGCGGACCCGCGGGCCGATCTCGACATTTTTGGGTTTTTTCACCTTCATTTCCATGAAGCGGGACGACGAGCGGCCGTATCCGACCGAGTGTTCTTGCAAGCGGCACTCGCCAGCCTGGTCGCAGATCGGACAATCGAGCGGGTGATTGATGAGCAGGAATTCCATCACTCCTTCGCGCGTCTGGGCGACGAGATCGCCATGAGTGCGGATGCCCATATTTTCGGACACGGTGTTGGCACAGGCAATCACGGGGCGCGCAACCCAACTGATCGTTTCGTAACCCGCCGCATCTCGTTGCGGTTCCTGACCGGGAGCGGGGCGGGCGGGCAGACCCATTTGAACCATGCACATCCGACAACTTCCAGGCGAGCTCAACTTCGGATGATAACAATAATGCGGCACAATCGTGCCCGCTTGCCGACAGGCCTCAATCATCCGCGTGCCTTTGGCGAATTGCCTCCAGATGCCATCAATCTGAACATTGACCCGGCCGGTTTCAGCGGCAAGATCTTTGGGCAAAATGAGGGCTGCAGTGGCCGAAGATGGGGAGTCGCTCATGGCATCAAAGAAAGGTCGGACACGGTGTTCTGCTTCTTCCAGAGGAAGCGCACGCGACTATGTCCACCCTCTCAGCCCCCCGCAAGCGTGGTTTCCGAAAAAAATGCGTGATGCGTCCTCGGATGGAAACCGATGGCTCCGGTCGCCCGACCAAGGGCGCATCTGGCCACACTCACCGGCACCTCGCCGAACACACGAGACAGCAGTTGCGTGCCACAAATGCATCTCACACCTTGAATAAGCCGCCTCGCTTGCCCCCGAGGATGGAGGCTCCCATGATCGCCACCGAAAGAAATACCATCGCCCAGACGCCGAGCGCGGCGGCCAGTTCCGTGCCGTTGCCCAAGGTGCTGAGAAGCGTGTAAATCGCCTTCGTGATAGGGAAATGCTGCGCTTGCTGCGCGAGAATCAGGCTGTCACTTACTTCTAACATTGCGAACGCGAAGGCGAGGATCGACCCGGCCGCGAGGTTGGCGCCGATCAATGGGATGGCGATCCGCCGCAGCGTGCGTGACGGACTGGCCCCCAGAGTGCGCGCGGCTTCCTCGAGCATCGGGTTGCATTGCTGCAGCCCGGCGACCGCCGATCGAACCACATAGGGAAGTCGGCGGATTGCATAAGCAATGACTAATAACAGGAACGGACTGCCACCCGAACCGACAAGGAAGCTCAACGGTTTTCCTTCCTGTGAGAGCGCGAGGTAGCCAAAGGCCATCACCAAGCCAGGCACCGCCAGTGGGAGCATCACCATGGCATCCAGCATGCCGCGCCAGCGCAGATCCGAACGCACTACCACCCAAGCCACCGCAAGCCCGATGACCAGCGCGACCAGGGTGGCGAAACCGGCATAGAGCAGGCTGTTCTGGATCGATGGCACCACCAGGCTGTGGCTGAGTGCCTCGATGTAATGACGCAGAGTCAGCGGATGCGGCACTACTGAGCCATACCAGCGCCCGGCAAATGACAACAGCAGCACGCCCAGGTGCGGCACGCTTGCGATCATGAAAACCCCGAGAAACAAACCGGAACAGGTTGCGGATTTCCAGCCACGAAGGCGCCGGGGTACCGCGCATCCTTGCGGCCGCGGCGCGGTGCCAAGCGGTGAACTTCCTATCAAAGATTTGGATAGAACAAACACGGCGGTCGCCACAACTAACAACACGGCCGTGAGCGCGTAGGGAATCGGGTTTTTGTCGAGCCCTTTCAGGCCGTCAAAGATTTGCACCGAGGCGGTGCGTGCGTAGTCGAAAACAAGGGGCACGCCCAGTTCCGTGAAGGACCAGATGAAAACAATGCAGGATCCGGCGAACACACCCGGCATGGCCAGTGGCAGGGTGATGCGCCAAAACCGCCGCCATGGCGGGCAGCCGAGGTTTTCCGCAGCCTGCTCCATGGTGGGGTCGAGATTGGACAGGGCGGCGGCGATGTTCATGTAGAGAATCGGATAGAGACTCAGCGCGATCATCAGCACGATGCCCGCAAAGCGGCCTTCTGCCAGCCAGTCCATTGGCAGGGCTGCATCCATCAGCCGCAATTGAATAAGAGCGGAGTTCAATGCACCATTCACACCCAGGATTTGCATGACGCCCACCGCACCCACAAATGGTGGCAGGATCATGGGCGCAAGCACCAGCACACCGAGCGCGGACTTGCCAAAGAAATCATATCGGTGCCCGATGAGTGCCAGAGGAAATGCGATGGCGAGTGCGACCAGGGTGGATGCGGAGCCGATGGCAAATGAATTCCACAGTCCGTCCCGATAGATCGGGTTGCTGAAAACCGCCGCAACAAACTCGAGCGTGAATCCGCGCGGCCCCTCGAATGCCTGTTTCACCACCATCCCCGCCGGATAGATGAAGAACACAGCGAACAACGCGCTGACGACCAGAGTGATCCAGATGGCGGGACCGCGTTTCATGATGCGTTGTAGCGGCGGTCTATGACCGTCGGGTTGCGGCGGTCTATGACCGTCGGGTTGCGGCGGTCTATGACCGTCGGGTTGTAGCGGCGGTCTATGACCGTCGCCGGCTGTCGTCTTCGAAAGTGTATCGTTAGAATCATGGGAAAGCGTGCGGCGGTCACAGCGACGGTCACAGGCCGCCGCTACAGTGTTGTCGTGCCATGTCTCTGGCTTTGCGGTAGTTGGTGCGGAACCACTCGCCGATGCGTGCCGCGTGCGTGGCGGTTTGCAGGGCGTCACTGCCATCGAATCCGGGGTCGCCCTTGCCACCGACGGCATACGGCATGATCGAGACATCCGCAAACACGGCGAGCGCATCGCGCGGCATGCCGGCATCGCGAAGCGCCAGCCATGCCTCTTTCATTTCGTCGTGCGAATCAATGCACATGACTTTCACAAGTTGGCGAAGCGTGTTGAACGATGCTCCTGTGAGCTCGCGCTGATAGGTGAAATTGCCGGGGTCTTCATACGGATTGGCGCCGGGCATGGTTGAGTTCGCGAGTATTCCCCGGGTATACATATCCCGGCGGATAGGAGTGCGGTGCAGGGCCCTCGCTCGTGGGCCGTTAGAATTTCCGGGCTTGAGAAACCAGAGCATTTGGCCTTCGTCGCTCAGGCAGAACTCGGCGAATGATTGCGCGATTTCCGGGTGGGGGGCGCCGGCCAGCACGCCGACCGGGTCTGCACTCATGGTGGTGCCTCCCCGTGGTGCGACCCACACGACTCGCGGATTTCCCGTCGATGTTTTCAGTTCCTCGGCATACGACCGCCCGTAAAAGTCGATACACATACCGGCAGCCGCATTGCCTTGCCCGACATCCTGCGGGATCTTCGTCGCGCTGTCGGTGAAATAGCGCGAGTTGGCCGCCAACCGCTGAATCAGTTGAAGCCCGGCAGTCCAACCGTCCGCAAGCGCGGCATCTCGATGGTCAGGATTTGCCGACAACTCGCGCAGGATTTCACCCTGAACTAACAATTCAAAGGCCCGGGCGACCGAACCGCTTTTGGTGGGGTCCGCCAAGGCGAGCGCGCCCGCGTAGCCCGCGTCGCCGAGGTCGCTCCAGCAGGTGGGGGAGGGGAGCTTGAGTCGTTTGAGCACGTCTGGATTATAACAAATGCCGAATTGTGACATGCACGTGCCCACCCAGAGATGGTTGGCTGGATAATAGCACTCACCGGTGAACGTCGATGGGATGGGCCCTCCCGGCTTGAACCATTCAGGATTTGACTCGAACACGCGCAATCGAACCAGTCGTCCTTTTTTCGCTTGGTTAGAAAAATCCGGTTCTCCACCACCAAATAACACATCCATTCCAATGCCTGTGCGACCGGTTTCAGCCGCCGCTTTATAGGTGGAATCTAACAGCATTCGGATTTCCGAGGTGCCTCCCGGGGTCCGCCAATCGATGTGGAGCGATCGCCCGGTGGTTTTCTGCCAGTAGGTGGCAAACGCCTCGCCAAATTCCACGCGGATCGATTCGTGATGGGGTGTGAGAATGACTAACTGGTCGTCGGCCGCGCCGGATGTCACCGTCGCGGTCTCGCGACGCAGTGCGATGGGCAGTGCGACGATCGCTGCCAGCAGTCCGAAAATGATCCATGCGCGCTTTTTCACGATAGGGGGTGTCTCCTACGGCCTGAGCATCACCACGTCTTCATGTCGGGCGTGTAACGTGATGGCATCCTCACCCGGTGCGTGCACGAGATGAGGGTTCATCTCAACCACCTGTTGGAGGCCTGCGGCCGTGGCAACTCCGTATTGAATCCGCTGACCCAGATAAGCGCGTTCGCGGATGTTGCCGACAACCGGATTGTCACCTGTCTCGTGATGAAGGCACCACGCCTCCGGGCGAATCGATAACCACACCGGATCCCCGGATGCAGGAAACCATTGGGGGTCGCTGATGCGCCCGGCGAGGACGCCCACCGCAGTCTGCACCCGCGCGAGGCCATCCCGGGTTTCTAACATCACTCCGGAAACCAAGTTCGTAGCACCAATAAAATGGGCGACATAAGCACTCCGCGGATCTCGGTAAATTTCTTCCGGGGTGCCGATTTGTCCGAGGGTCCCGCGGTCCAGCACCGCCATGCGGTCGGCCATCGACAGCGCCTCTTCCTGGTCGTGGGTCACATAAATCCCCGTCAGACCGTTGTCCTTGACGATGCGTCGGATCTCTCCGCGCATTTCTATGCGCAGTTGCGCGTCCAGATTGGAGAGCGGTTCATCTAACAACAAACATTTGGGTTTTACCACCAGCGCCCTGGCGAGTGCCACGCGTTGTTGTTCGCCGCCGGACATCTGATCAATCGAGCGTTGATGAAATCCTGAGAGCTTCACCCGTTCGAGCGCGTCCTGGACCCGGCGTTGAATCTCCGCTTTCGGCACGCGCCGCTCCTCGAGGCCGAAGGCGATGTTTTGTCCGACCGTGAGGTGCGGCCAGAGGGCGTAGCTTTGAAACACCATGGCCGCCTCACGTTGGTGCGCTGGCAGATGGGTGACTTCCCGCTCACCAAAATGGATCGCCCCGCGCGTGGGTGCTTCCAATCCTGCGATGCACCGCAACAGCGTCGTTTTCCCGCAACCCGATGCACCGAGAAGAAAAAACAACTCGCCCGCTTCAATGTGCAGATCGATGCCATCGAGGGCGCGGACCGACCCGAAGGTTTTGACGAGTGATTCGATGCGGATCGTTTCCATGTCGGCGGGCAGAAGTGCATGCTTTCCGCTCTCTCATCAGATGCAAGCCGGAAGCGGTGTTTTCCAAGCCCAACGAAACTTTTTGGAAGATTCGCTTGCCATGACCTCGGCACGAAAGTAACAAAGCCCCCGACGCAACCGGATGCTCGGATGGCGGAATTGGTAGACGCGCTAGACTAAGGATCTAGTAGGGTAACCTGTGGAGGTTCGAGTCCTCTTTCGAGCACTTCTCTTTGGAAATCAACAACTTAGGGAGCTGAAGAAGCTCCCTTTTTTGTGCCCAGAAACCGACTTTCGGCCATTTTCCGGCCACTTTTTCAGGGGGGCCTGATTGAGGAGCGGTGGGGATCGAAAAAAATCGGCGACTTCCCCGTGAGCATCTCGCCATTCCAATTCCTGTGGTAAGGGAGCGACTCCGTTCGCGATGCGCCCGATAACGGCGCGGTGGGTGGCGGGGCATTCCGCGGCGGAGTTTTTCGGGATCGACGGTTGCCGGTCTTGTTGACAACGACCATTCGCTCGTCTCGATCAGGAACCTGGGCGAGCAGCGGGACGGCGAATCGACCGGAGACTACTGGGAAGCTGCGCCTGTGGGTAAATCTCCTCATTCCGACAGAGGCGAGGATCGTCCCCGGTTCTTAATGAGTGCCTGTCTTGACAGTTTAACTCTTTCAGAATTAGCATTCTGTAGACCTCCCATGGCCATTAGATCCCAGCAAGATGCCGACCGTCTCCGCCTTAGCCGCTTTGTAGCGGCCGTCTGCGGCGTTGATTTTGGGTCCTTGTGGTGGGTGCCGGATGATTTGTGGCAGAGGGAAATCCCTGCGTTTTGGCCACGTCAGGACGGAGCCCACCCTGGGCTCTGCATGAGAATCGGCTCACCGGCCAGTGTTTGTGACCCGTGGCCTTTGCTGCTCGGAACTTCCTCAGATGGACCGCTGAGGGTGGTCGGAATGAGTTCGCAGGATCCCAAACGGATTGGCTATTTCGGCAAGGTCTTGCGACCGGGCTTGTTTGGCGCTCCGGATTTCGTGGTCCGAAAGGGAGCCGAGCCCGATGACTCGATTCGCCGCAACAGGTTCAAGCCATCCTTGTCAGAGGACGAACAAATGGAGCTTCAAACGTTCCTTGAGGAGAAAGGCCTTTGGAACGAACCATGAGCAATCCACCAACCAACATCACTGATCCCGAACATTGGGCGGAGTGGTTCGAAAAATGCGCGCTCGTCCTTTGCGATGATGAAACGAGGCGGGCAATGGGGGTTTTTGCTCACGAGCGCTACAAAGACTACTTGCTCAAAGCTCTCGGACCTGGGAAATCGAAGAATGACCTTCCGGTTGACGCCCGGGATCTGCTCCATTTAAACGCACCGGGTGCATGCTGGTATGATTTGGAAGATTCCTATTGGGGGCGCCAAACGCCAGGGAATAAGTCAGGAAAGGGAAGTGACTTAGGAGGAGCCAAGACCTATAAAAAATATTACTGGGAAGAAGCTTCGAAAAGGTGCCCAGAAGGAGGCAGAAACTGGCTTGAAGCGAAGAGTTCGGAGAACTTGATATGGACCCGCTGCAGAAGTATTATCGTCAGATCATTCAAATTCCACAGTAACCAAAGTGCTGATGAATCCCGAGGAGGGTGGGAAGAAAATCTCCCGGCGGAATCTCCA
>CAIYYV010000246.1 GCA_903930425.1 Akkermansiaceae bacterium
AACATCCTTCCGCCCGGCATGACAGCGGGAACCGGAGGAATCACCACACTCGGGAAGATTTCTAACCGCCAGGATTCCCCCATCGAACTTGACCCCGGGAACCTCCCTAACGAAAAATCGCCCAAAACCCCTTAATCCGCCATCCTCATGAATCCTGCAAAAATCATCCTCTGCTCCGCCGCAACCTTGGCTGCCGGATGGCTCTACGCTCAAACCCCCACAGACCCGCTGATCGAACCCGTCGCGCCAGTGGTCGAAGAGCGGCTTCCCGATGTCCCCCCTGCAGCCCTTCCTCCCGCCACGACTCCGGTGCAAGCCGCCGCTCCTGTTTCCGCTGCTGCCGTTTCCTCTGTCCCCGTTGACGCCCAAAAGCAAGACATCCAAAAATCCGATGTGGGCTTCATCATCAAGGAAGCGGGACTCAATGAGATTTTTCAGGTCCTCGCCAAATCCGCCGGGCGCCAGTATTTTCACAATGCCAAAATCGCAGGGCCCGAGTTTCTCGTCACCGGCCACCTCAATGAGGGCAACCCGGTCGCACAAATGGAAGAACTCGCATTCATGTATGGACTTTCCCTCCATACCAAAGGCAACACGATTTACGCCCTCACACAGGCGCAACTCAACCAATTGCCGAGCGCCGAATTTCACTATCAACTCCGCTACCTGCGCCCCACGGACATCGAACAAATCAAGGAATTGATCAAGCCGATGCTGAGTCCCGCCACCGGGATCGTCAACTTTGAGCCGAAAACCAACACCATCATCATCATCGATTCCGCTCATCGCATCGAGCAGGCCCGCGCCCTCCTCCACGGAATCGACAAGGCGAAAGGCCAAATCATCGTCGAAACAAAAATTCTCCGCGTGAATAGCACCGCAGGCGAACAAAGCGGTATCAATTGGGCCGCTTCTCTCGGAAGAGAAGGCGAAGGGACATCCATCTCGCTCACCCGCGATCTCAGCTCGATCTTCGGCCTCAAAATGCCTTCCACTACACTGGGCGCTGCCGCCGGTGCCACGGCGGATACAACCACCGCAGGCTCTCATCTCATCCTCTCGCCGATCCAACTCACTGGCGTCCTCCGTTTGCTCGCGGACGGCGGGCTAGCCAGCCAAATCTCAAATCCAACGCTCATCACCGAAGATAACGAACAGGCCACCATTTCCATCATCGATCGAATCCCGATCATCACCACCACTACCACAGCATCTTCAACAGGTGCCAACCCCACCATCACCGAACAAGTCCGCTATAAAATCGACACGGGCGATAAGGGCATCGATTCCGATCCTGACAAACATCGGGAAATTGGCATCTCGATGGTGGTGACGCCCACGCTGCTTCCCGATGGCACTGTGCGTATGAAATTGCGTCCTCGCTCCGCTCAAATCGTGGAATACTTCACCAGTCTCTCCGGCAACAGATATCCCCGAGTGACCGAGTCGATGGTCGAGTCGCTCGCCCGCGTGCCCGATGGCCATTCACTGGTTGTCGGTGGATTTTATGGGGAGTCGACCTCAAAGAAAAAAAACAAAGTCCCCATTCTCGGCGATATCCCTGTGCTGAATTTCTTCTTCAAAAGCAAGGAAGCCAGCAAAGAAAAAACGAGCCTCGTCTTCATCGTGACTCCGAAATCCTACGACCCCGCGAACCGCAATGCCAACCGCAACGCGGGCCGACAAATCCGCTCCGCCACTGCCATCGATTACGAACACGATTGGGTGGATGAGGAAAATCCGGGGCCAGCTCACGAACCGAATATCAAGCGCTCTCTCCGCGGACTCCAACCATCCGAAGCACCCTATTACCCGCGTGCCACCCCATCCAGCGATAACCTGACCCGTCCGCTATCCCGTCCCGGCAGCGGAGTGCGCTGAGGTGTCGCACCTCACGATGCGTCACATGGGAGTTCGGGAAGAATGAACATGCCGCGACTTTGGCACTCATCCGCAGCATTCATCACATTTCACATCACGACTCACCCATGCAAGCCGCCCCGTCATTCCCTGCGGATCAAGAACCGCCCCCTTTGCCGGAGGCGTCTCAACAGGCATTCAAAAGAACCCTCCACGGAAATCTCTGGGACTTTGCCGAAACCTGTTTGGAACAAACCGCCGAGGCCCTGCGTGAGGCCCGCGCCGCATCCCCCTCCGAAATTTCGCATGCGATCGCCGCCGCCCGCGAATCCCATGCCACAGATAAGCCCGCGGACCTCCTCGAAGTCCTTGCCAGAATTCAAGGGCATGCG
>CAIYYV010000247.1 GCA_903930425.1 Akkermansiaceae bacterium
CACTCGAATTCTGTTAGTCACCCTGCCCGAAGCCACGCCGGTCCACGAGGCCGCCGATTTGCAGGATGACCGGCGCCGGGCGCGCATCGAACCCTTTGCCTGGGTCATCAATCAAAGCCTGCTCCACAGTGGTTCCTGTGATCCCCTGCTGCAAGGGCGCGAAGCGTCCGAGCGCCGCTACCTGAGCGAGGTGGTGGCAAAACACTCTACCCGCACCGCCTGGCTGCCTTGGCAGTCAGAGGAACCCACCGGCCCGGATGCTTTGGCGCGGTTAGCTGTATCCAACCTCAAACCTGCAATATCATGACCACCTACGCTTGATCGAAACCATGAACGCGAAATCTGACCCGCCATCCGACACCCCCAAACGCCTCAACTTTTTCGAGCGCTATCTTTCTCTGTGGGTCCTGGTTTGCATGATCGTCGGAGTGGCGCTTGGCAAACTATTTCCGGGCTTTGTCACTGCCTTGAGCCAGTTGGAATTCGGCCAGGGCTCGCAAGTCAATATCCCCATCGCCGTGCTCATCTGGCTGATGATCTTGCCGATGATGCTCAAAATCGATTTTGGTTCGTTAGGTGGCATCGCGAAAAAGCCCAAGGGACTTTTCATCACCCTGTTTGTGAACTGGTTGGTGAAACCTTTCAGCATGGCCTTTCTCGCATGGTTCTTTCTGCAACATGTCTTCGCCGGCTTGATCAAACCCGAGATGGCTAAAAACTACATCGCCGGCCTCATCATCCTGGCCGCTGCTCCCTGCACCGCCATGGTCTTCGTGTGGAGCTATCTCACCGATGGCGACCCGGCCTACACGCTGGTGCAAGTCGCGGTGAACGACCTGATCATGCTGGTGGCCTTCGCGCCAATCGTCATGTTCCTGTGTGGCGTGGCCGACGTGATCGTTCCCTCCAGAGTGCTTGTCACCTCGGTGCTCGTGTTCATCGTTATCCCCTTAGCCGCGGGCTTTATCACCCGGAAAATCCTCTTGAAATCGCATGGCATCGAGTGGTTCGATCAATCCTTCCTCCCAAGGTTCCAACCGGTGACGGTTGTGGCGCTGCTGGCAACACTCGTGCTCATCTTCGCCTTTCAGGCGGATAATCTAACGACCCAATGGACCGCCGTTCTTTTGTTAGCCATTCCCATTTTGGTGCAGGTTTACTTCAACTCCAGTCTGACCTACCTGCTGATGCGCTGGTTCAAAGTGCCCCATAATGTCGCGTCGCCAGGCGCGCTCATCGGCGCTAGCAATTTCTTCGAACTCGCGGTGGCTGTCGCAATCACCCTGTTTGGTCCCAGCTCGGGCGCGGCCCTGGCTTGCGTCGTCGGCGTCCTCGTCGAAGTCCCCGTCATGCTTTCCGTCTGCCGCCTCTGCAATGCTTCACGTGCCTGGTATCAACGCACTCTATTTGGATGCGCTCATAATTTTAATGGTAATCGATAATCCTCACTTCGTGCTTCGAGCTAGTGTCTTCCTTCCGACTACGACAAAGTGTGTTGCATATGCCTCTTCAATTGGTCCTTCACCTGTTTTTGAAAATCGTAATGCATTCTTACGGTGCATATATTTGGTGATCGATGGACCCAGGTTAAGATCATGTGCGTGGAATCGTAGAATCCGCAAAATTACGCCAGATTGCATCGGATCACCCGCTCCAAATACGGAGTCCCTCCGCGCTTCCACTTTGTAAGGTCATCGGCGTCCAGAAGCCCCATGCTAAGAAAGACGTCAATTGGAGCAATAAATCGTTGTCTGGCGAGCGCTTGAGCAACAGCGGCGACGATTCTTGGGTATTCTTTCTGGATGCGATAGTTCTCTATGGTGATCTTGCGCATTGGTCTTCTCTATACGTCTATGTCCACCGATGACCGGCGGTTGAGCAGTTGAGAGATTTGCGGTTGTGGGGCTTATCGGTCATTCGGTGGGACGCCTTGTGTGTGCCCAGCATGGGCACGTTGTAAATGGGGTTCAAGTCCCCTGTAGGAATACCAGAACATGAAAATGAATAAACTACCATGTGAAGCCAACTCGGGAAGGGTAACCAACCCG
>CAIYYV010000248.1 GCA_903930425.1 Akkermansiaceae bacterium
GCGATGCCGGTTCGTAGGGTCGCCTGACTTCATAGATGTCATAGATCTGCAAACTATGACATCTATGAATCTGCCGTAGCAAATGCCCATGCACGGCGCTTGGGACTACGCTTACGAAACAGAAGACCTCCGAGTTCACAACGAAAGTTGAGGACTGTGTTCAAATCCTCATCCACGAACTGGCCCAGCACCTCATGTGTCACCCGGATGCCTATTTCGGCATACTTTTGGTCACGGATCACCGCGTTATGAATTTCCATAGTGAAATCCTGAATCCAGTTTCCAAAGAACTGCGAGACCTGAAACACTGCATCAGCGGCATGGAGGGTGGTCATGTGGGGTTCGATCCTGGGGCGGACGTGTTCCCATACCCGCAACCAGATCTCGACTGCTTCAACATTCTTGCGCGCTTGGGACAGGTCATAGCCTTCTGTTACCCAGTCATCGAGCATTTCCATGGACGGTCGTTCAGGGCAATACCGTTTCCACAATTCACACGCCGCCAGACAGATAAAATCCACATCGCCTTCATGCGGCGGCACGGACAGAGCATCCATCCACGTTTTACCGACACTCCATGCCGATGTGCGCCCGTTAGTCATCTCCACAAACGCGGCCTGGTGGCCGTCAATCCCCAGTTTTTCCAACCGCGACACAATCTCGTCAGTTTCCAGCCGGGCTACATTGGGAATGGACCACTTGTCCTTGAGCGCCTTGATTTGGCGTTTCGACATTTCGGTTAACAGATTGGGAGACGGGTTGGCCACCATTTTGGCAATCGCATAGGGGTGGATACCCATGCCTGAGTGTTCCGCGGTTGCCGGTTGCTCCGCCTTTTCCTGCCTATAAATTGCCGCTTCGGTCGCTTTCGCCGATAGATCAGCTTCCCAGCAGCACTTCTTGTATTTTTTGCCGCTTCCACATGGACACGGGGCGTTACGACCTACGGATTCCGGGGAATTCATGTTATGGGGGTGAGGTGAGGGGCCTGCGTTTTCATCTCATTCTGCCGGGCGAGGATTGGCACAACGGCACGCTGCCAGCGAGAATAATGAATCCAAGGGTTGCGGAATTCCCCGAATGGATTTCAACTCGTGGAGAATTGCACTACACCGATGCCTTTCACCAATCCAGCCTCTCCACCAGCCGATTCCGTCAGCGAACTTTTGAAGCAAGCCGCCGCCACGGTCTATTGTCGACCTGCGCTCCGGGCTTTGGGTTCCGAGTTGCCAGGGGACGATTTGATCCTTGCGAGTGCGCTGAGCCAGGCGGCGGACGGGCGCGATGCGAAGGCCTTCAGCCATCTTTACGTGGCGGCCCTGTATGCGGGGCGGCGGGTTGCGGCAGAGGTGCTTGAACTGGGCGCGGTCCTGCTCCCGGAGGCAATGCTCCTCTTGCAGACCGCGCTCCGCCTTGATGGAGATGTGGCAAAATCACTCGCCGTGGCGGTTCGTTCTGGCCGCATGGGCAACGAGCGCAACGCCATCGCTCTGGTCGCGGGGTGGCTCGACTACGAACGTCGCGAGGTATCCGCACCGCCGGAATTCCTTGCCCTTACCCGCGGGCTTTGCCGGGAGGTGGTGCGCATGGATCAGAGTTTTATCAGATTCATCCTGGAGCCCGTCGCCACACTCTCCGGCGATCCGGTGGTGGCTAACATCCTCAACTCCGAAACGCATGCAGATGCCGCCTCGCGGCGGATCTTGGAACATACCCGCAAAACCGCGACGGAGCCAGAGTGGGATCGCTCGATCCCGAGTCGTCCAGTGGCAGAGGTCACCTTGGGGAGCCGGGCGACGTTGAAGCGCGCCCTCCCCAAAGCCGGGCGCAATGATCCCTGCCCCTGCGGCAGCGGGAAAAAGTTCAAACAGTGTTGCGATGGAAAACTCAGCACGGACGACCAATATGCAGTCGAGGGAGTGACGCTTTCCGAGGCGACGGCGCATCCGGAATTGATCCTGACCGCCCGGCAAATCAGCAAGATGCGCCCCTACGAACTCTGTGCGCTCAACCCGAAGCTCCTAATTCCTGAATTGGCCGTGAAGGTCGCCACCAGGCTGGCACTATTCAACGAGTTTTCCCGCGCCATCGAAATGCTGCAAGTGATCGGTCGCGAGGCGGTTTCCGAAGATGCACTCGACGACATCGCCTACGGATTCTTCGACGCGCGGGAAATCGGGGCGCTGCGCTGGATCCTCGACTGGGCACCCGGAGCCGTGGAGGTGTCGTTCGAGATGAAAGTGCTGCTGGCAGATCCGCAAGAGCGGCTGCAACTGCTGCGCGAGAAAGCCTGCGAAGCCTTTGAGGCCGAGCGATCCGGAGATGATCCATCATCCGCCCAACTGCTTTTCAGCGAGCTTGGGTGCGCGGCCATTCTAACCGACCCTGCGCTCGGGATCGTGGTGGCGCGCGGAGTTCTGCCAGTCTGCGGAGCGATCAATCAGGACATGCTGATGGAGGATATTGAAGACGCCCGCGATCTCCTCGGCCTCGATGATCATGAACCGGGATACGAAATGATAGACGCCACGATGCAAGCGTCGCTCGACCAAGCCCGTCACGCCATCGACATTGAGAAAGTCCGCACCGAGACTTCCTCACGGGTGGGCAAGCGCGATGCCGAAATCCAGCGGCTCAAGGCCCAAATCGATGCGATGCAGGAAACCCTCAAGGAACGCGAGGACGCTAACGAGAGTGTAACAACCCTCCCCAGGAATCAATCCACCGTCCGGGCCGCTGCCCTGGCCCCGCCGGATTCTGCCGAAACCCGCGATCTTCGGGACCATCTGCGGCGCCTCAAGGACAATCTCAAGATCGAGCATGAAGAGCGTAACCGCGCCCTCCGAGACCTGCGTGCGGCCCGCGATCAACTCCGTCGCACCACCCGCGAAAGGCCGGCGAACCAAGAAACGGAAAAGTCCGTCGACCACCACCCCGAGGCCAAGGATGCCGCGACTACGGGTGTCGAATGGGAGCGGCAGGCGCTGCGAATCCCCGAATACTCAGCAGCATTCAGGGAATCACTCCGGCACCACCCGCGACAGGCATCTGCCGCAGCCCTGGCCTTGGCCGGACGCCTCGCTGGCGGAGATCCCTCAACGTGGCAAACGGTGCGCGCGCTCAAACTGCGCCCTGGGACGCTCCGGGCCCGCGTCGCTGGCGACTACCGCCTGCTCTTTGAAATAGGTCCGGGGGAAACCTTGCGTTTCATCGATTTCATCCTTCGTCGCGACCTCGATCGCTGGCTCGCTGGGTCAGGCCGCTAAGAGATGTGGATGCTTGGAATCACACCCCAGCGTGCCCACACGTAAATCGATGTCGGTGTCACGGAACAAACCTTGGCAATAGTGGATGCTGTGACTAGAGGACGGAGAACCCTTCATCCCATCCGCATCCTTTCCAGTGCCGCGTCCACCTCGGATTTCCTGAACCTGACGGCCCGGCCGATTTTGAAATAGGGGATGAGTCCAGCCATGCGCCAGCAGTAGAGGTTGCGTTTGCTCACCTGGAGGTAGATGCACGTTTGTTTTTCGGTCATCAGGGCGGCGGCGGTTTCGGTGCGCGGGCAATCAGTTGGCGTGTCCATGCCGGTGTTGGCCGTGTCAACCACTGCCTAACGGGTGGGGTGGTGACAAATGGTGACAACCAGTTAGCCACCGCGGTTCCAGTTGGCCAAAATGGTGCATAATACTGATGGCCAATAGCGGCCAATTACGGCAAATAAAAGCTGTAACA
>CAIYYV010000249.1 GCA_903930425.1 Akkermansiaceae bacterium
CCACGCTCTCCCGACTCCAGTAAATTCGCTCGGATGCAGGTGATTGTCACCCCTGCTCTTTAACTCCGTCTCAAATCTCCAGGCACGAGGTCGCAGGGCGTGACCTCGTGCAGTTTTTAAATCGCCAAGGCACTGGGTTGTTGTGGTTCATCCATTTCTCTTACAACTTTATTTTATGACCCTTCAAATCGTCTTCCTAACAGCAATTGCGGCGGCCTTTGGCTGGGCGGCCGAGCCATCACCCGGCGGAATCACCGCAGCCGCCATCACCCAAGCCTGCGAGAAGCTGGAAGGGAGCAACAACCAGGGGACCGCCACCCTGGAAGCGGAGGGCACCAAACTGAAAATCGCCGGGGCGGTGGCGACACCGTTTGATGTGGGCAATTCGCTGGCTGGCGTCTCGGCTCAGGTCCGGCTGCGGATGCCTGAAAAAGGAACCTCGCCGGATTCCAGCTCGGGCATGCTCACGCTCTATGGCAAGGACCGCGCCAAACGACTCATGGCCTTTATCGCCTTCAAGGTGCCGGGCTTGAAACCCGAAGAGTGCGAGATCGGCTTCATCGCCCACAAATCGCTCCGGGTGCCCGCAGTATGGAACCAATGGTATACGATCAAGCTTGAAACCCGGCTCGGCATCGCCCGGATGAAGGCCTGGGCGGATGGCACACCGGAACCCGCGTGGATGGTCGAGGAGCAGATCGAACCGATGTTGGATGACATCGCCGCCATTGGGCTCCGCACGTATGCCATCCCGGTCGTCTTTGAGGCATTCTCCGCAACCGGCAAACCCGGACCCAAACAACCGAAAACCCCGATCGGTTCCGAAGCACAAGGCATCACCGGGATCGTGCGCCACGACGGTTCGTTAGAACAACTCCGGCTCCGTTATGCCGATGGCTGGCAGAACGTCGAGTTCCGCAGCGACGCCTGGCGCGGGCCGGGCTTTGGCAAAGACATCCCGCTGCAAGCCGTGGAGGGCAAACCGCTGACCTTCGCCGGTGAGAAGGACGGCGTCCGCTACCGGCTGGCCTATGCGGTTGCCGACCGCACGCTTTGTCTAACAGCCACCGTCGAGAACACCACCCAAACCTCCTTCACCCCCGGACGCCTGCCTCTCACGCTGGGAATCGACAGCTTCATGGACAGCTTCCCGCGCTGGAATGACTTATACTTTCCCACCTATTTCCGCTGCGAACCCACCCATCTCTGGGGCTACATGATGAGTCCGCACGGCAGGATCCTCGGGATCTCCTCACCCGATCCGGTTGGCTCCTATACGATCGAATATTTGCAGGCCATGTACGCCCATCAAATTTATACAGTCAGTTTGGACTTGCTGCAGGAGCCGCCTGTTCCCAGCCATCATCCCGCCTATGCCCCGCTGGCCCCCGGCAAACAGCAAACCTGGTCGATCCACCTGACGGCCATCGACTCCCTGGACGCGCTCAAACCAACGCTGGCGGCCAGCGCTCGAGCTCCCATGCTGGACTTGAACCGCGCCACCCTCGAACCCGGGCAAGCCGCCGAACTCCGGATCCACTCGCTCACCCCGGTCACCGCCACCATCACCACCCCGGCTGGATCCAATACGAAGTGCAAAATTACCGGCAAGGGAAATAATCTCTATCAAGTCGTTTTCCCTGACACCGCTGACAATGGCGACTATCTCGTCCAGGTGAAGGACCAGGCCGGGAAAATCGCCACCGGACGGTTCTTTGTCAGACCGAACTGGTCGTGGTATCTCAAACAGGCGCGCACCGAAGCGCTGCGCCTGACCCCGCGGGCCGACACCAGCAGCATCGACGGCTATTCCTGCGAAACCTATTACAGCTTGTTAGGTTTTTATCTGGCAGCCAAGTATTTCCCGGATCCTGACATCGACACCAAAGGCGATAAATTGTTAGAAAAGATCTTAAGCCGCTTGTTCAAGGAAAAGGACGGCATGCGCTTCAGTGGCAATGCCGAGCGGATCACCAACGGCGAGTTGATGCTCAGCGTGCTGGTGAAGCGCTACGAGGCGACCGGCGACATCAAATCCCTGGAGATGGCCAACGAGTTTGCCGAATACCTGCTCTCCCGCCAGCACAAGGATGGATACTACGGCGGTTATGGCATGGCCAACTACAATGCCGTGCTCTATCCGGCCAAGGCCCTCATGGAATTGATGGCGGCGGAAAAACCGTTAGGTGAGAAGTCCCCCGAGTGGCGGCAACGCTACCTGCGCCATGCCGCGTCGATCAAACGGGCCGTCGATCACATGGTCGCCCAAGGCCGCGATGTTAAAACTGAAGGCTCCGGAACCTATGAGGATGGTGCCGTTTCCTGCACCGCCACCCAAATCGCGCTGTTCGCCCTGCTCCAACAGGATCCCGCAGAACGCGCGAAATACACCGCGGCGGCCCGCCAGTTTGTGACCGACCATGCCTGCCTGACCCGCCTGCTCGACACCGATTGCCGCTCGATTGGCGCGACCTCGCGCTGGTGGGAAGCATGGAATGACGAGAAACGCTCCGCCCAGATGATGACCTCGCCCCACGGTTGGTCTGGCTGGCGCATGTATGGCGTCTATTATATGTATCTGCTGACCGGCGAAGAGCCATACCTACGCGGTGTCATGAATGCCATGGGCGCCTGCACCCAACTGCTCGAGTGGCCGACGGGCCGCTTGCGGCAGGCGTTTGTCATTGATCCCCATGTGCACAACACCAAGCGCGAACCCGATCCCGCCAACCTGCAATGGGGCAAAGCCGTGCCGGTAGTCACCAGTGAGGATTATATCGAAACCATCGGCGATTGGTGGGCCCCTAGCAATAATGGCACCGACTACCTCGACCGCTGCGAGTGGGGCTGGACCGGTGATGGCATCCCCTATGAGATCTTCAAGGCGATGGAGGAAATCGCCGTCGCCAACGCCTTCGTCATCGAACGCGCCGACGGCTCCCTGGCCGGCTATAACTGCAAGGTCAGCGTCAAGGGCGATACGCTTGAGGTCACCCCCGCCGAGGCGATCGTGCGCCGCGTCCACGTCAACCTCAAAACCCCGCTCCAGGTGCGCGTTGCATTCACCGGCCAAACCGTATCAGCAGTCTGTCCGACAGGCATGCAATGGCTCTCTCCGTCCAAACATTGAGACACTCATTCCAAACTCTCGACAAGTTTACACGCACTCGCGCCCTACGCGGATTTGCGCTGGTGGTGACCCTCAGCCTCATGATTTTGCTGGTCCTGTTGGCGGTCGCATTGTTGAGCTTGTCATCGATCGCCCTGCGCACCAGCAGCCAGGGCGAGGCGATGGCCACCGCCAAAAGCAACGCTCGCCTGGCGCTGGTGCTGGCCATCGGCGAGTTGCAAAAGGAGCTTGGACCGGACCGGCGGATTTCCGCCAGCGCGGAGATTCTCGATGAAAAACCGGAAACCTCCGCGGCGGACGGTGTCGCATACTCGCACTATCTGGGGGTGTGGGATTCCTGGGACACGTGGCTCACCGACAAGAAAACCACCACCAGCATGGCCACACTGTCGATCCAGCAAACCTATCAGCGCGGCCGCCATCCCGCGTTGTTCCGCCGCTGGCTGGTGAGCCATCCGGATCCAACCAACCTCCAATCCGCGCTTCAACCCGCCACCACCGGGACTCTGGTGACTCTCGTCGGCGAAAACTCCGCCGGTAAGTCTCCCGCCAGCCACGTGCAAGTGCCCAAGGTGACCGTCCAATCTCACATGAACCACCCCGGATCCTATGCCTGGTGGATCGCCGACGAGTCCCAGAAATCCCGCCTCGACCTCGAAGCCCGCCTTGAGCGAAGCCCCGCCACCACCGAGGCCGCCCAAGTGCTGACCGGTCTCACCGGCCGGCCGGGCATCGAAACGATGACGGACATGAAGGACTACGATACCCGGCCGGAGTCCCTCGCTAAAATGGTCACCACCGGCCAGACCACGGTGGTATCCCATGATGCCGCAAACCGCTTCCACGATCTAACAGCCTATAGTGCCGGGTTGCTCACCGATGTCCGGGCCGGCGGTTTCCGGAATGATTTGAATCTGGCCTTTGAAGCCGACACCCTGCCCCCCGCCCTCCAGACGCTGATGGGGAGCAATGCCACCCTCTTTGGCAAAACTTATGATGCCCCCATCCGGCCGATGAGCGGGGAAATCAACAATATCACCCCGCAAAATCCCTATGTGGCACCCATGTCGTGGCGGCAGATGCGCGAGTATTACCGCTTGTATCGCACCACCGCCAAAACACTGATGCAGCCGGTGGAGTGGCGCGACGGCAAACCGGAAACCCATCGGTTCCTGATGGGCGATAAACGCTATGATCATGTCCTCGATGAACCCGACACCAAGGGTTACGCACGGCAATTGCCGCTCATCCGCGAAAGCTGGATCATCGCCACCCGCACCGACACCAGCGTCACCCCGCCGAAACATAAGATCGTGGTCGTGCCCGTGCTTTACGCGTGGAATCCATACAATGTCACCATGCGGGTTGGCTCCGATGAGATCGGCTCGGTCGCTACGCTCGAACTGGCCACGACCTTGACCTACCAATTGTATAAGGGGGGCATGCCTGTCGGGGGAGAAACGCCGCTGTTAAACCCGACATGGGCTTACTTGAGTTATATGGTGATGTTCACCGAGACCGGGAACAAGGACATCGTGTTTGCCCCCGGCCAAGTCCGCGTCTTCACGATCAATGAACAGGTGAGCAGCAGCACCGGGCAGCAAGGGGGAATCAAGTTCATGGCGGTGCCGGGCTATTTGCCGTTGCGCGACACCCCTGCTACCCGCGCCTTGCAATATGATATCACGGATCCCGCTCCCGCTTCTCCGGGAGTCCTCGAGTTTTCTCTCAAATTGGCCAGCATTTCCCGTTATAATGACAACTACTATTGGGGGAATTCAGAGCGCGCCTTCACCGTGGGTACTTGGCAGTGCAGCGGCGCACCCTACGGCGCGGTCAACGAGCGCGGCGTTCCGGTCGTGACCTCTGGCATGCCCGGCCTCGCCGTCACTCTTGGTGGCTACTCGATTGACTGGCTGACCGCCGCCGACATGAGCGCCGCCACCCTCATCGGCTCAGACCCAGCCACCCGCGTCAGATGGAGTGACACCCAATCCCAACCCCAACCGATCGGCATCATCAGTTTGATCGCCAAGTCCGGTGAAAAGCTCGACTTCGAGAACAACAATGCGGGTTTTGCCAAGGACTACCGCAACCGCACCTGGCTGCACGCACCGCCCACCGGTCTGACCTGTTATCTGATGCATCCGCAGGATCTCAACCGGGCCAATTCTCCCTATCAAATCCATTTCCGCCCGGTCAATGGCGATCAGGAAGTCTCCCAATACCTTCAGGCTGACGGCCCTTCCGGTTACTTTGGCGGTGGTTACACTCCCGGCACCGGCGGACAGACTTATCTGCCCGTGCTCAACGTCCCGACCGCGCCAGTCGTCAACCTCGCGGGTTTCGCCGGCATGCGCATCGAACACGCCCGCCCCCAGACGATGCCTGACTCGCCCAATGGCACGGCCTATCCAATGTATAACCTCAAGCACATTGGCCACACCGGAGCCGCTTTCGGCCCAGGCGTCGGCAATGCCTATGCCCACCCGATGATCGCGGCGGAATCGATCTATACCCGCAACGATCTCGGTATGGATACCGGCCATCCCATGGGCAATTTTTCCTCCTCTGGCGTTGCGGCTTTTGACGACTACTGGGACCACTTGTTCCTGGCCAATGAGGGCTTGTGGGACTCATGGTTCTGCTCGGGCATCGCACCAGAAGTCTCCGGCGGCAAAATCACCAGCACCAAAAATGCGGTGGCCAGTAATTTTTTCAATGGCAAGGAATCCCTAGTGTCCCGGCATTATGTGCCGGACCTGCGTCACAAAAAAATCACAGACCTGGCAACCCTGGTGGACAACACCACCGACGGCTGGCAGCACATCGCTTCCTATCTCTCCAACCGCGGCCAATTCAATGTCAACAGCACCTCGCAGGAAGCTTGGAAGGCCCTGCTCATGAGTATGCGCAGCCGCCCCGTGCCCACCCTCGATGCCAGGGCCGGAACTCTCAGCGTGATCCGCGAGGATGAAAATGTGCTCGCCTCACGCTTCCCCCTCGCCAATGGAACCTCCGAGGGTTCCGGCCCGGCCTCGGAATTCGCCTGGCGCGGCATCCACTCACTCACCGAGGCGGAAATCACCCAACTCGCCACCGATATCGTCCGCCAAGTGAAACTCCGCGGACCTTTCCTCAATCTAACAGAATTTATCAACAGGCGTTTGTCCACCGATGCCACCGGCATGACCGGCGCGCTGCAAGCGGCCATTGATGTGGATGAATTCGATGCTGGCTACACGGGTGTCGGCGGTTCCGGCAGCCTCAACGGAGCGTATAAAGACGGTAGCAGCATGATCACCGTGGCACCCGCGAACTATCCGAATCCTCAAGCCGCTCTCGGCTCACGCTACGCCGGCATTCCCGGCTATCTCATGCAATCTGACCTGCTCAATGGCATCGGCAATTCCATCGCGGTGCGGGGTGATACCTTCTTGATCCGGACGTATGGCGAGAGCCTGCTGGCCGATGGAACGGTGGCCGCCCGCGCGTGGTGCGAGGCCGTCGTGCAACGGGTGCCGGAATATATCGATCCTATGGATGTGGCGGAGAAAAACCTGCGGCAGACCGATGGCTCCCCGGCACCGACCCCGGATCTGAGCTCTCGCAACAAACTCTTTGGCCGCCAATTCAAGATCGTTGGCTTCCGCTGGCTCAATCCCCATGAAGTCTAACACGTATCCATTCCTGCTAGTGGTTTATTCACTGTTGCTCGCCGCCATCTGCCCGGCCCAGGAAACGCCTTGTGAGATCGCCGTAGCCGCCCTGGCGCTGCCGGGGGACACCAACAGCTTGCTGCACCTGCGCAACGGCGCGCAGACAAGCCAACCCTTGCAACTGAGCCTGCGCTATTTCTCGGAACGGATCAAATTGCCGGGCCATGTGTTCCAGTTGTTCCAGGATCCGCTGTTAGGCAAATCAACGCCCGACAAAACACCGCCGCCAGCGCTGCTGACATTGAATATCCCGGAGGACGCCAAGCTCGCCTATGTCGTGCTCTGGGCGGAGCAAAAACTCAACCAGCCACTCGTCTGGCGGGCCACCACGTTCAATGCCAACGACTGGCCCCGCAATTGCCTGAAACTCCTCAACGCCTGCCCTAATGCACTCGGCATCGCAGCGGGTGAAAGCCACCAAACCCTTCTGCCAAAAACAAAATCCATGAATTTCCCCGCCAAGGATTGGGAGGCATCGTTTCCAGTGAAAGTCTATCAAATAGATCCCAAACCAAAGCTCGTTTTTTCCTCGACTTGGCGCGTGTCCACCGGTCAACGGGAGTTATGTGTGTTGTTCAAATCCGGTGAGGGGATCGCGCTCCGAGCCGTCATGGAACGGGACCTCAAACCACCTACCGCACTGTGAGTTCAATCTAACATACAAAATGATGAAACCTACGACCCTGATGACTTATCTAACAAGTATGAACATGAAATTAGAGTTAACATTGACGATAGCGACCCTGCTGGCCGTTGTTCCCTGCCGGTCTGCCGATCAAACAATGGCCAACCAGGTTTTACCGGGACCGACCGCCAAGGTTGGCCAAATCCTGGACAACGGCGCTGTCGTCAACGCCGTCACGAAAGAGTGGACCGCCTTGGAAAAGACCGGCGATACTTCCGGCGAAATCCTCTTTGTCGAGGGCGGCGGCAAGGTCACCCGCATCCGCAAGGTGCTGGGAACTGTCGCCCGGCAGCCTGCTCCAGAACCGATCGTCACCTATCCAAAAGAGTTTTGGGAGCAGTTGTCCAAGGCCAAGAATGACATCATGGCCGAGCAACTGCTGTCGGCCAGCCCCGACGATCCAAGCTTCCGCCAGATCCAGGCGCTCTATCCGCGGCTGATGCAAGCGGAGACCTTTGTCGGCCGCCTCGAAGACGCCTCGGAAATCTGCGTGGCGGCCGATGGGTCGGTCGCCATGGATGTCGGTTTTTTCGCC
>CAIYYV010000250.1 GCA_903930425.1 Akkermansiaceae bacterium
TCCCGCCAATTTGGCAACGCTTGATTGGGCGGATAGTTCTTTGGCTAGCAGCTATGATGTCTATCTCTGGCTCGCTTCGGCAGGAGCGAGACCCGGCACCCCGACCGCGAATGTCTCCAGCAGCAGCTATACGGTCAACCCCCAGGTGCTCTCGCTTTCTAACTACAAGTGGCAGGTCATCGCAAAAAATGGCATCGGCACCGCCGAGGGCCCTGTGTGGACTTTCAGCACGGTGGACCGCCTGAATATCAGCGGAACTATTGACATCCAAAACACGGTGGGCGCGGGTAACCCCGGCACCTTGGTGGGAGTCACCCAAACCATCTGGTGGAGTCATGGGTTTTCTGTGGCCTTGAACCTCAATGATAATATCCTCATTCTTGACACTGGTGGCGGCAATTATATCAACGCCAGTGGTGTGATCTCTGGCAATGGAGAAGTGCGTTTGCAGGGGCCGTCGCTGTATATTACTGGCAGCACCGGAAATACCTACACGGGCACCACCACCGTGACCAACTCCGCGACCCTCGCGAAAACTTCAGGCAACGCCCTGTTAGGAACCATCACGCTGCATGCCTCGTCCAGTTTACTGTGGTCTGCCAATCATCAAATCAGCGATGCCTCGGCGGTCACCCTCGCGCCCACGGCCGTTCTCAATCTCAATGGCCGAGCCGACACCATCGCCAAATTGGCGTTGACGGACGGCGCCAGCGTGCAAACCGGCGCGGGTGGTGTGCTGACCACCGCCGTGCTCACCATGGATGGCACCGTCATGGGTTCGGGCACTTACACCGCGGCTACGCATGCTTTTGTGACGGGCACCGGCAGTGTGGTGGTGACAACCGGTGGCGGCCCCGCTTTTGATAACTGGGTAGGCACAGATTCCGGTGGAAAAAGCCTCACGGGTGCAGCCGCCGCGTTTGGCGCGGATCCAGATCGCGATGAACTATCTAACGGAATTGAGTTTGTGCTTGGCGGCGAACCAAACCCCTCCAACCCCGGTTCGTACTCGGCGGCTTTGTTGCCGACGGCCGTGGCGTCTGGCAGCAACCTCGTTTTCGCTTTCACCCGCAGGCATGAGGCGGGCTTCCTGAATCCGTTAGTTGAATTCAGCAACGACTTGCAAGGCGAGTGGTCTCCTGCCGTCGATCCCGGCAATGCGTTGATTGACGTCACTTCCGGTAGTCTGGCGGACACCGTCACGGTCACGATTCCCCGTGGATCACACAAACGAATGTTCGCGCGCTTGAAAGTCGCCCTGTCCGCTGTGGCAGGCCGGCCCGCACCACGCATCACCACCGTCCCTCAAGGCAGCACCGTGGTGGGCGGCGGTGATTTCACACTCACCGCTGCGGCAGGAGGCACGAAGGACGTTTCCTGGCAGTGGTATTTTAACGGCCGCGCGATTGCCGGTGCCACCGGCGACAGTTATGCAGTGACCGGTGCCAACCCGGCGCATGAGGGAGACTATCATGTGGTCGTCAGCAACGCGCAGGGGAATTCCGCCAGCAGCGTGGCGCACATCGCCATCAGCACCACTCCGGGCGTGGCGGGCCTCAACCTCGTTCCATGGCCACTCAATGTCCAGCCCGGTGACGGAACACTCGCTTTCTCTAACAACTCTCGAATTGTGGCCACGGATGAATTGTTGTTAGATGCCGCCAACGTGCTTGCGACGGAAATTGCCGCCGCCTATGCGCGGACATTGCCCGTGGTCACTACCGCAGCGGCAGATGGCGACATCGTGCTGGTGCTGGATGCTTCGCTCACGGGTGAACGTCACACGCTGGGAGTGGACACCCGCGCCACGGTGAGCGGAGGCAACGCATTCAGTGTTTCGATGGGGACTGCCACGCTGTTTCAGGCCTTGCGTGTCGAGTCGACCGCCCTGGTGTGCCCGCGCGTCACGATTGATGATCATCCGGCCGTGGCCATCCGCGCGCTGCATCTCGACCTTGCGCGAAAAGACCACTCGGTTGAGTCACTGCTGCAGGCCGTGGACTTGTGCCGACTTTACAAGGTGAACTATCTGCATCTTCACTTCAATGATGATCAGGGCTATACCTTCCCGAGCGAGGCCTATCCGTTACTCAACACCGTCACGCGGAACTACGGACGAATCGTTTATACACTCGCGGAGATGCACGCGCTCGAATCCTATGCCGTGGCCCGCGGCGTGCACATCATGCCCGAACTCGAAGGACCAGGACATAACCACCTGATGCTCGAAGCTTATCCCGCGCTTTTCAAGATCACCTATCCGATCACCGATATCGCTCAATACGAACCTAGCAGCAGCGTCAACGTCGCCAAACCCGCCGTACGTGCCGCTTGGCGCACGCTCATAGGCGAGATGTGCGCCGTGTTTCAAAGCACGCCGTATTTCCACCTGGGCTGCGATGAAGTCGACTGGGCATGGAGCGAATATAGCACGGATTTCCAGGCCGCATTTGCCGAGTGGGGATTCAACCGCTCCAACCCGCGCGAGAATGTGCATCTCGTGTTTAGCAAGTTCATTTCCCTAGCCCGCGGTTATGCCGCCGAGTATGGAAAGAAGTCAATCGTTTGGGAAAACGGTGCCGTCACGAGTTCGCCGGAAGTGCCCGCCTCCACCGATGTGCTGGTGATGCCATTCGATTGCTGGAACCCCGGCGCATTTGTCAACGACGGACTCAAACTCGTCAACGCCGCGTGGTCGCCACTCTACGTGGTCGATTATGCGAAAAAACCCGTGAGCGAGATCTATGCCTGGGACCGCACCGAGTTCGGACAGTTTTCCGGCGAAAAAGTTGACTATGCGATTTCTCACATTGCCGCAGACCAGGTGGCCGGCACCCAGCTCACCACATTCGAGCAGGAGGAAGACATGGAAATGATGAGCGTGCGCGCCCGCCTCGCCGCCATGAACGAGCGCACATGGAATCCCTCACTCGGCACGAGTTATGCCAATTTTAGATCGCGCCTCACCTGCACCGACGCGTTGCTCGACGCTGTCCTCAGCCCCGTGCGCATTTCTTATGACGGCATGGATGACCCGGATGATCGCGTGTTTTCCAGCAATGCCATCGTGAGCATGAGCCTTGCGCCCGGTTCGACTGGCCTTGGCCTCACGATCCGTTATACCACCAATCGGACGAATGTGACGAACACCTCCACACTTTACACAGGTCCATTCCAATTGAGCACCGATGGGGTGCTGCGGGCCGCCGCGTTCAACGCCTCCGGAGTGCGCGTTGGACGCATGGTGCGCGAGCTCTACCGCAATCAAATGCTCACCAGTCCGAACCTCGCGTCTAACAAGCCGGTCACCGTGAGCACCGGCACGAATGCAGCCAGGGCCGTGGACCTCCGCCTCGCCGAGGGTTGGAACACCCAAGTCAGCGACACACGGCCCGACGGCGAGACGCTTACCGTGGATCTCGAAAGCGTGCAAATCATCGACCGCGTTGCCATTCTCTTTGACCCGCGAGGAACGTGTTTTTATCGGGTGGGAGTTTCGTTAGATAATAGTACTTGGACTACAGTGGTCGATACCAGTAGTGCCGGCATCGTCGTGACCCGCGCCGGGGTCACCCATACCTTCACTACCGTGCCGGCTCGCTATGTCAGACTCACCCTGCTGCCCAAAGCCGGTTATTACGACACCGACGGTAACAAAACCGTGTGCGAATTCATGGTGACCGGCCATGCTACCACTTATGACGGAATCGACGACCCGCCCGCCCAGAAAACCGCTTGGGTCGGCCGTAACGTCGCCTTCCTCACAGACAGTTCGACTTTGGACCCTGGGGTCATGGACAAGATTACCACCACCTTTGACTCGGTGTTTGATTACTATGCGGAGGCCACAGGGCAGTTGCCGTCGCCCTATCTTACCTATCACGACCGCTCGCTCGTCGCGGAGGTCGATGATTCATGCGGGGCCGGGTGTGGGTTTCTCGGTGCGACCGGGGTCGAGCTCGCCGGCGGGTCATTTGCTTTGCTTTATGACGGAGTGCGCGTGAGCAATCAATACGATCAGGTGTTGTTTTATGAATTCGGGCGCAATTTCTACTTTTATGACGGCAAGATCCGCTACTTGGAAAGCGGTCCGATGGCGGCACCGGCCGGTGAGTCGGGCTGGATCGGCACAGGTTACGCGGTGCTGATGCGTTTTGCGAGCATGGATGCCACGGGCGTGAAGGCTGCGCCTTTTGGAAGCACGCCGTTTGCGACGTTCCGCGCCAGCGTGGAAGGCATGGTGGACACCTACACCGCCAATGCCGCTCTCAATTTCCAAAACACCCTGCTCATCAACCAGCATCCGGCCGGCGGCGGCACCACTGATTTCTTCGCCAGCTTCTGTCTGCGTCTGGCGAAGTGGTATGGGCCGCAGGTGCTCACCCGCATGTGGCTCGAAATAGGTGACCGCGCCGACGCTGTCACCACTCAGGACGCGGTGGACAATTGGTTTATGGGTTGCTGTTATGGTGCCCAGCGCAACCTCTCCACGCTCTTCACCTCGAACTGGAAAATCCCGCTGAGTGACGCCGCGAAAACTGAAGCCTTGTCCCGTTGGGGCGCCGCGGCGGCCACCTTCCCGTGAGCCGCGTCTGACAGGGAGCACGTGCAGTTAAAACCCGAAAACTTCGGCATTCTTGAAGAAGCGCCGGATCTCGATGGCGGCACTTTCGGTGGAATCAGAGGCATGGCAGACGTTGATCATCATGTTCTCACCAAAATCTCCGCGAATCGTTCCGGGTGCAGCTGTGAGCGAATTCGTGGGACCTAACAGTTCCCGGACCCTGGCGATGGCGTCCTCCCCCTCCAGCACCAAGGCGATCACGGGTGTGCGGCTCATGAACGCGAGCAGTGCGGGGAAAACCGGGAGATGCGTGATGTGGGCGTAGTGCTCGCGAAGGATCGTGTCATCGAGCTGCATCATCTTGATCCCGCGAATCACAAAACCCGCCTCCTCGAACCGGGAGAGCACCTTGCCGGTCAGACGCTTCTCGATCGCGTCCGGTTTGAATAAAATCACAGTGGTTTCACACGCCATGCCCGAAGCAGTAATCATTGTTAGACCGAAACGCAAGCCTTTAGGCATTAGCCTTCAAGAGTCCCGGTTCTGAAATTCACATTTCACCCACCAAGGACTCCTGCGTGGTAAGCTGTTTCGCCCGAGTTCCGCAGTGATTGCGGCGACATAGTATCCTCATCGCTCTAAAGTCATCGAAGTCATCGCTTTGCCTCTGATCAATCAGATGAAACTCTGCCGATTGACTGAGAATCCGATGGAATCTCGCTCTTTGTGGGGCGCAAGTCATTTCCTTATTATTTGAGTCTCCAATTGTCCCAAGTCTCCAATTGTCCCAATTGTCCAAGATTTTTCCACACCGATCCCAATGAAGATCCAGTAAACCGTTTCGTCACATCGGATGAGGGCTTTGAAGGCTTTGATGAGGTTCTGTTTGAGTTGGCCCCACTTGCGGCTTATTCTCACTGATGCGGTCCCATTTCCCTTGTGGGTTCGAGGGTCCTTTTCTACAAGGCTCATTGTTGATGAAAATCCTATCGCTTCTCACCTACTGCTTTCTCGCGACCCTCGCGCTCGGAGCTCGCACTTGGACGAGCAAGGAAGGCAAATCAATTCGCGCGGACCTCGTCAACTTTGATGGATCCACGGCCATTCTTAAGCTCAGCAATGGCCAACAAGTCCCTCTGCCACTTGAAAAATTCTGCCCAGAGGACATCGTCTTCCTCAAAAAAACGGCTGCCGAGGAAGAAAATACAGGCGTCGATAACCCCGACAAGTGGCCTGAAATCGTCACCGGTCCCAGCGACTTCAAACTCAAGGAGGTCCACGCCAGAAAAAACAATGCCGACAAAACCACCTATCAAACCAAACATTTCAAATTCGTCTGTGACACTCCGCTCGCCGACGACGCGCAGGAAGCGGTGGGTAGGCTCTACGAATGCACATGGACGGCGATCCGCGCGATGCCGTTGCCCATTCCACGGGTCAAGCGTCAGAGCTATCTGTTTGACGCGGTGCTCACCAAGGACATGGACAGTTACCGGGCGGCGGGCGGTCCCGAAGGGTCCTCTGGGGTGTTTACTGCACAAACGGCCGTGACCGGTCGCAAACTCAGGGAATCCGATATCGTCGCCGATCGCACCATCGTGCCCTATCCCGGCTTAGGCATTGGCACCGACGGTAAACTCGCGAAGGATAAAATCCAGAATCATGTCTTGGCACACGAAATCAGCCACCAAATGACTGTGGGCCTTTTTGATGAAGCCACATGGATGAATGAAGGATTCGCCGACTACGTGGGTTACATCCCCTATGATGGCAATCAATTCAACTTTCCGGGTGCTTTCACGTCCATCACCGAGGCCGGAAAACGGTATAGCCCGATGAAGCTGCCATTCACCTTCGAACAATTCCTAACCATGGGCAAAAACCAGTTTTACGACCTTTCAGGAGGCGCGGGCCATCGCAATTATACCCTCGCCACTCTCTGCGTCGCCTTCTTCTTCCACCTCGACGGCAAGGACGGTATCAACAATTTCACCGATTACATGAATACCCTCGCGAAAAAAGGCAGATCTCCGCTCAAACAATTGCTCAATAAACGCAAAATCAGCGAACTGGAAGAGGCGTTCACCAAAGCCTGGAAAGAGCAGGGCGTCGAAATCACTTTCAAGACGGCCTGACGACGATGCGCGACGATGCCAATTGGTCGGTTGTCGCTGGAATAGTCCGCCGCACTGCGTGTAGCTGCCTGCGCAGGCAATAGGCCCGTGCCATGCAAGTGATTTCTCAATAGAAGGAGTCTCCTTTTATCGAGATTGGACGCGCCAGACACACGCGGTTTCACTGCGGAGCCAGGTTGCCATCGGCGGTGATCTTCGCCTTCACCCGTCCTTGCGGCGTTTCAAGGCTGACGCTGGCGAGTTGCGCCGGGGTCAGTCCGGCGGCCGTAGTGCCGAAGCGCACCGTGCCCTCGCCCTTGATGGTTAGAGTTTGGGCGGGGTCCCACGCCTGCTTGGACGAGTCGGCGAACCAGAGCGCGCCCGGTTTGTCCTTTTTTTCTCCCAGATGGATGAGGGTTTCGGTTTTGACGGTCAGGGTGCCGAGTGTCTCGGTAAAGCCCTGCACCATGAGCGAGGCGCGCTTGGACGGCGCGGTCGCGGCAGGCGGCAGGGTGGTGATGGAGGAAGTGTCCGCCAGTTGGTTGGAATTCTCCCAATGCAGGAAGGCCTCATTCAGGCCGTCGGGACCGCCGGTCTCGATATCGCCCGAATGCGCGCTCACCCCGGCGGGCTTTCGGAACACCATGGTCCCGTGGCGCAGGTGGAACACGCCGCTGAAGGTGTTAGGCGCGGTGCCGGAAAGATAAGAGGGATAGGTGACCCAGCCGCCCGAGAAGCCGCCATCCCAGTTGATTCGGCCGCCGCTGCCGGTGAACGTGCCGCGCAGGTCGGCGGAGTTGCCGCCGCCGGTGGTCCAGTTGATGGCATGGCCGTTGAGATCGATGGTCGCGGAATACTTGCCGCACAGCCAGTCGAAATCCACATCACCGACCAACTTGCAATTGGCGCGTGGCCCGAAGGTCTCGTCCACGTTGCTGTAGGGCCCGCTGAGTTCGGCCGGTTTGAGGCTGGCCGGTTCCGCACGGTCGATGAATTGCAGATTGGCTAACAGTTGCGGCGACATCAGCGCCTGGCTGGCGGGGCGGGTGCCGCCTTCGGCGAGGGGTTTCTGGCCTGGGCCATAGGCCCGCAATTCGGTGATTTCAACTCCCTTGGTCACATTGTTGCCCGTCACTGTGGCGCGGATGTAGCGGGCTTTTTGTGGCGCGAATTCATGATTGTAGCCCTTGGGGGTGGCGGTCACCGTGTTGTTAGAGGCATCGGCGATGGTGTGCCATGTTGTGTTGTCGGCGGACAGGGCGAGGGCGTATTGATAGGCGCGGCGATCATCCCACATCGTGTAAAGGATGACCCGGTTCAGCTCTGCGGCCTGGCCCAGGTCCACGGTCACCGCTTGGGTGACATCCTGAGTGTTGAGGCATTCATTCTTGTCCGCCAACCCGTCCACGGTCAATTCGCCGAATTCCTTGGGTCCGAATGCGGCGGTGACTTCCTTGTGATAGGTGAGGCTGTAGGGGTCGAAGTCGGCTTTGCGTGCCAGCAGGCGCCAGGGGGTTCCCTTGGCCTCGCCCGCCTCGTTGAAGTATTGGAACATCACCGTGGCGTCATCCGCAATCCGGATACTCTTGGTGAACCGGGGTGAGAGTGGGTTGACGGAGCCGTTGATCTGATAGCGCACCATGCCCGTCTGGATGTGCTGGGTCACATCAAAGGCGAGCGCGTCGCCAAAGCGCGGGTCGCCTGCGCGCGCGGCGCCGACCACCTTGACGGTGAATGGCTTGTTATGGAACTCGCGCACCAGGGAGTTGGCGAGCGCCTCACCGCCCGGCGCGAAAAGCCGTGCCTTGAAATTCACGGTGGAGCCCACTTCCTGGCCGACCGCTTTCAAGGTTTCGGGCGTGTAGAGCGCGGAGGTGGCGACCGGTTCCGACCCATCCAGGGTGTAGCGGATGGCCGCGTCCTTGAGCGGCGTGGTGATGCGCGCTTCGAGCGATCCCGGATAGTCATAGGTGGGTGCGGTGCCCGCGCCGCCAGCCTGCAGCCAGGCCTCGACGGTTTGCACGCCCTTGCCCGATTGCACGCTCATGCCGGAACGCAGGAGTTCATACCTGGCATCGGCTCTGGCGAGGCGGCTGACAAAATCCGCGTATGACTTGTTAGCAGTGGGGTTGTAGGTGACCTCGCTGCGGGCTGGGCAGCGGTAACGCATCATCGGCAGCGCTGCGGATCCGGGTTGCTCCCACAACACCAACTCCGAACCGATCATCGGGCCGTCCACCGCATACTTGTGTTGTTTGCCATAAGGGCACCAGTCATACATCGCTTGGACCGGCCAGCCGATCGAGGGCGTCCAGGTGACTTGCACGACCTGGTTGCCATGTTTTATGTTAGTGTCGGTTTCGCCATGGTTGAAGTTGATGTTCCACACCGTGACAATCACATCCTTGGGCGTCAGGTCGTTGAGCGGGATTTCCCACGCCATGGTTTGCTTGCCGTATTTCTTCACGATCTCGTTCATTTTTGCGACGTGATAGGAGAAGAGTTCGGAGCCGCCCTTGAGGTTGTGCTTGGCGAGGAACTCGGCATATCCGGGTTCTTTTTCCAATGCCCCGACCCCGGCCTCGTCGCAGCCGATGTGGAAATATGGCGTGCTCTTGAACACGGCGCACATTTCCCTGACCATGACGTCGAGCGTCTCATAGAGTTTGGGGTTGGTGATGTCCATGACTCCCAGCCGGCTGGCGCCGAAGACCTCGGGCATTTTGCCCCGCAAAAACGACGAATGGCCCGGCGTTTCCAATTCCGGCACCAGCGTCACCGCCCGCTCATCCGCATAGCGGACCAGGTCCTTGATTTCCTGCAGCTTCCAGACCCGGTCGGCATTGCCCGCCGCCACCTGCGGATAGGCCTCAAACGGAAACGCGAAGAACTGGTCGTCTGATAGATGGAGGCGGAAATACCGGATCTTGTAGAACCGGCAGAAGTCCACCGCCTGGCGCAGCACCTCGAGCGAATGGCTTTGGCGCGCGATGTCCAGCATGAAGGCATTGTATTGCGCCGCGCACCCGTCCTTGACGGTGCAGGCCGGCACGATGATCGCGCCCTGGTTATTGCCGCCCAAGCATTGCAGCAGGGTCACCGTGCCCATCGCCACCGCGTTGTAATCCCGGCCGGTCACCGCCACGCCGGCCGCATTGGCCGTTAGAACATAACTTTCGCGGGCGAGCTTGCCGTCCACGCTCAGGGCGATCTCGTTGGCCGCGGGTTTGCCCTGGGCGGCGGTCAGGCTGACGCCGGTGACCTTGCGGATTTCCTGCGCCAAAATGCCGGCCAGTGGGGCGAGCTCCGCGGTGGCATACACGATGCGCTTGCCGGGGGCGATGAGGCAGGCACCCGGGGTCGCTTGATAGTTTTGCGGCCAGGGTACCAGGGGCGGCGGACCCGCCTGCGCCACGGCCGGCGCGGCGGACTGGGTCCATAACAACGCGCCCAACAACAACCCGCAACGGGACCCGTGGCGTCGTGCCGGTAACTGGTGAGTGGATTGCAAGCGGGTTATTGTGTCTTGGATTGGCGGGTTCATGCTTTTATTTCGTCTTCGCCTTGTTCCAGACCCGTTCGTGCAAGTCCTTGAGGCGCAGCTCGGCGGGTGTGGATGGATTGTTAACAAAGGAAAATCATGGGCTGGACTGCCAGGCGGATGGCAGCACGGGACGTATAATCCATGAACCTCCACAATCTTTCAGTGAATGCTAAATGCTAGCAGACCAAGTGGAGACTCAGACCAAGTGGAGACTCAAATAGTAAAGAAAGTTCTTGCCGGGTGTAGGCGTTTGGTGTAGAAGTCGCGCATGGCAAGGAAACGATGGCTCGTGGCATGGAAGGATTCGGCGGTGAAGCCGGTGTTTTACCACTGTGTTTCCCGGGTGGTGGATCGGAAGCGGGTGTTTGGGCAGGAGGAGA
>CAIYYV010000251.1 GCA_903930425.1 Akkermansiaceae bacterium
AGGCGACCACGTGTGCCATGAGTTCATGCGGTTCGTATTGCATTGCAAGCGGCGTGCCTCACCGCCTGCAGCGGGAATGATGAACAATTCACTATCAGGTTGCAGGAGCATAAAACTCTTGGCCTTGCAAAAGACGATCCATTTGCCATCGGGCGAGTATTTGGCGAAGTAGTTGCTCATCCCGTTGTTAGAGGCACCGGTGACGGGTTCGGCGTTCCCACCGCGGCCCTCATTGAATGGGATCCGATAGAGATCGTATAAGAACGTTTTACCGCCTTCGAGGAATTCGCGCGCTTCGGCTGGGGGGACGACGACCGAGCGGTTTTTGCGGAGGCTTTCCGGATTGAAGGCCTTGCTGCGGCTTCGGGCAAAGACGATTTGGCGGCCGTCCGGGCTCCAGCTGGGGTTTGTTTGCACGTATTCCGGATCATCCGCGCCCGGCAGAGGAAGGATGGTTTTGGTTTCACGGTCGTAAACCGCGAGGAAGCCTTTAATCAGGAAAAACAACTGCGAAAACATCAGGTCCGGTTTGTAGACGGCCAGTGCACGGTCCTTGATCGTGCCCACCACATATCTTCCGTCGGGTGAAACCTGACACAGCAAACCAAAGGTGGGTTCCTCCGGGTCTCGCTTGTAATCGTTCCAATCCATGACCTTTGACGGATCGAGGTTGATTTCTTCCTGAACCGGGGCAATCGCGTAACCGCCTTTTTCATTGCCTGAATCGACCTCCATGGCGAGCGTCTTGCCGTCGCGCGAGAACGAATGGCAATTTCCGCAGACCGCCAATTTTTCCAGGACGATGGGTGGGGGTTCGCGTGAGGAGATGGGGCCGAGGCGCCAGCGAATGTATTTGGCGGGATCGCTAACGGCGGTGAGAAATGGCAGGTTCACTTCGCGAAAGAAAAGAGGAGCACCGACTTCATCCTTGGAGGTGCGGATGCGGATCGTGGCGGAAGACAGGATGCTGGCGGCTGCGGTTTTGTTGACGCCAAGAACCGTTACTTTCGCCCAAGACTCAAGCGATCGTGCCGCCATATTCTGCCACTGCTCGGGAGTGGGGGTCCACTCCTTGCTATGCGTCAATGACAGCAACGGCTCCTTGCCGTCGGCAAATTCGATGGCCACAAGCCAAGTGTCCGCGTCAGGAATGGAGTCCTGCCATTGAAAAGTCGGCTCGGCGAGTTTCGGGGGAAAGGTGGTCTCGTTGAGTGGGTAGATGATTTCCAACAGCTTCTGGCGTGTGCCCGCTTGAGCCAAATGGGCCGTCCAAACGGTATTCACAGATACGGGACGGAGGCTGCCGCTGCGGCCTAACAGCCCAATCAGCGCGACGGTGGTCGCTATGCAGACCAAACTCATGAGCAGCATTCTCCGGCGTGATGGAGCAAACAGGAAATGGCCTGGGCCTTGTCTCTGTGGGGAGCTTGTTTTTGTTGCCGCCCTCGCGCTCTTCGTCAGCATGGCCCGATCATCACCTGCCGATTGAGGCTGTCAAGCTCGCCCGTCCGTACCACCGTTTCGTCGCTGACTTGCTGAAGCGCGCCATTCAGATGGCTCATGATGCATCATTCTTGCGAAAAAAGGGCAGGCCTAACAGATTTTACGGATGATCGAGAATGAATGCGGGTGTTTCATTTGAGTTGGAGCACATCCTGCATGTCAT
>CAIYYV010000252.1 GCA_903930425.1 Akkermansiaceae bacterium
AGCGCAAACGGCCTCCGCTCCGGCTCTTGGAACCATTCGGCCCGCGGAAGGCATTGAAACCGCAGTATTTTCCGACAAGGAAGTGAGCTCTACAGATGTTTCATTCATGTTAGTGAAACCGCATGTGGCAAAGCCCGACAACACCGTCAGTCGCGCGGAACGCATGCCGCTTGATATCGCTCACGCGATTCTCAACCGCCGATTCGAGCGCATCGCCAAAGAAAAAAACTCACCGGTAGCCGAAGGTTCATCGGGAAAGCAAGTCCTGTTCAATCACATCGACCTCGGCACGATCAGCATCACTGCGGCGCAGGATCGTTGGCAGGAAGTGGTGCCCATCATCGAACAGGAATTCCGCCGCGCGATGGAGCACGGGTTCTCCGAATCAGAGTTGGCCGAAGCGAAGTCCAACCTGCTCAATGCTTATCAGGAAGAGGTCAAACAAAAGATCACCCGGAAATCCGAATCCCTTGCCAGCGAACTCGCCAAGTCGATCAACGACGAGTTGGTGTTCTCCGATCCGGAAACGGATCTTGCCATCGCCGCAC
Organism: Akkermansiaceae bacterium; assembly: GCA_903930425.1. GTDB lineage: Bacteria > Verrucomicrobiota > Verrucomicrobiia > Verrucomicrobiales > Akkermansiaceae > Luteolibacter. The sequence continues at coordinate 549 of CAIYYV010000252.1, forward strand.
GCAGCCTGGAAACGCTCGGCATAGACGACTGCCACCGTGCATTCAAATCGTTTTGGGAGGCACCTGGTTATCATCTGGTTCTCACCACTAAGGAAAAGCCAGAGAATGCGGAAAAAGATCTGGCCGCGCTTTTTGAAGACTCGCGTGGCGCCCCGGTGGATGCCCCGATCGCCCGCGCCCTCCAAGTATTTGACTACACCCACTTCGGCACACCCGGATCCATCGCCTCACGCAAGGAGGTTGCGGACCTCGGCATCAGCCAGTGGATTCTATCTAACAAGGTTCGGGTTAACCTCAAGCGCACCGATTTCGAGCAGGGCAAGATCCGGCTGCTCGCCCGCATTGGTTCGGGAAAACTTACCCAACCCAAAAGCATGCCGATGCTTGATACATTCACCGCTGCAGTCTTTGAGGGAGGCGGGCTCGGCAAACACTCGAACGACGATCTCCAGCAGATTCTTGCCGGGAAAAATGTCAACTCATCGTTAAACATCGAGGAGGACGCGTTCACACTCATCGGCACCACCACCCCCGCCGACTTCACGACCCAATGCCAGCTCATGTGCGCCTCTATCATGGACCCCGGTTTTCGGGAGGACGCGCTCTGGCAGTTTCAAAAATCGATTCCAATGATCTATCAACAACTCAACCACACCGCCGCCGGTCCCCAACGGGATATGGATGGCTGGTTGCACGGCGGCGACACGCGATTCACCACGGCCCGAATCGAACAACTATCAGGTTACACGCTCAATGATGCAAAAAAATGGCTCTCTACCGAGCTGACAAAGGGCTATCTTGAGTTGACAATCGTCGGTGATTTCGAATCCCGAAAAATCTTACCCGACCTGTTGGGCACTTTTGGTGCCCTGCCGGCGCGCGACGCCACTGCGCCGGTTCTAACAGATGCGCGCAAAGTGAAATTCCCGAACGCACCCGCCGCGAAGACATTCATCTATCGCTCAAAAATCCCCCGTGCCGTCGGCTTCACATTCTGGAAAACCGCTGGCATTCGCGGCAATGAGAAGGAAATCCGCCGCCTCAATCTGCTGGCTGACATTTTGGGCGATCGGCTGCGAGAGGAAATCCGTGAAAAACTCGGTGCTTCCTACGCGCCGCATGCGGGGGTTTCTGGTTCTGACGCGCTTGAAGATATGGGTTATATCGTAGGTCAGAGCATCGGAAAACCCGCGGATCTCGAATTGCTTCTCAGCACGATGCGCGACCAAGCCGACCAACTTGCGACCCGGGGGGCGACTGCGGACGAACTCGACCGCGCGTTCAAACCCACGCTGAGCCAGCTCGAGAAGTCCCTTCGTGATAACCACTACTGGCTCACGACTGTCATGAGCCAAAGTCAGTTAGATCCGAATCGCCTGGAACTCGCGCGGACCCGCGACGCCGACTATCGTTCTATCACGCTTCAGGAAATCAACGCTCTCGCCAAAAAATACCTTAAGGGCGAAAACGCTCTGCTCATTTCGATCAAGTCGGAGGAATAAGCCATGCCGCGCATCGCCCTGCTCCAGTCAACAAGCTTCGCCACCAAGGCCGAGTCCTTCGATCATCATGAGGTGCTCATCCGCCGGGCCGCGGCTGGCGGGGCGAACATCGTGGTCACACAGGAACTTTTTCTAACACCCTATTTTTGCGTCGTTGAGGACCCGGCGTGTTTTGATCTTGCGGACCCTCTGCCTGGCCCGGTCACGGATCGGCTTGGCAAACTTGCGGACGAGCTTGGCATCGTGCTGGTGGCATCGCTTTTCGAGCACCGCGGGCCAGGACTCTACCACAACACCGCCGTGATCCATGATGCCGACGGATGCCTGCTCGGGTTCTATCGGAAAGCTCACATCCCGCAGGACCCTGCTTTCGAGGAAAAATTTTATTTCACGCCGGGCGACAGTGATTGGCCGGTGTGGGACACGCGTTTTGGCAAGCTCGGGGTGCTCATTTGTTGGGACCAATGGTATCCGGAGGCGGCCCGGCTCATGGCGCTTGGCGGAGCGCAAGTGCTCATCTATCCGACCGCCATCGGCTGGCTTCCGGAGGAAAAGCCTTTGTTAGGCGATGCCCAGCACTGCGCATGGGAAACCGTTCAGCGCGGTCATGCCGTCGCCAATGGTTGTTACCTCGCCGCCGTCAACCGCTGCGGCACTCATGCCGGGACCGAATTCTGGGGCCGCTCGTTCATTGCCAATCCCTACGGCGAAATCGTCGCCAAAGCGGCCACGGAAAACGAGGAAATTCTCTATCAGGATCTCGATTACAAAGCTCTCGAAGACTTTCGTCGCATCTGGCCGTTTTTTCGCGACCGCCGAACGGATGCCTACGGAGACCTCACAAAATGCTGGAGGTGCTGATGTTTGGAATCCTGCATGAGCGTGAGGCGCAGTGACTTTCATTGTGCATTCACTTGCCAAGCAGACCGTCAGGGAGATGAATAGATCACCCAAACGCCGCCTAACACAATCAGCGCACCACACGCGCGCTTGATGCGAGTTACCGCCGAAGAGCTTTCGTTCCAGTTCAGGAAACGCTGAACCACCTCGGTGAAAGTGCCAGCGAACACGATCACCGAGCAGTGGCCGACACCGTAGGCCAGCAGCAATGAAGCACCATACCACTGGTCGGTTTTGGCGAGATTAAAAGTGACGCCGAGCATCGGCGCCATGTAAGCGAAGGTGCACGGACCCAGCGCCACTCCAAACACCAACCCGAGAACAAAGGCGGCGAAGAGACCCTTGCGCTGCAACCCAACTTTTCCCGGCCCGGAAAATGGCAACGCGATCACTCCTAACAAATGCAGGCCAACGATGAAAAAAATCAGTGCGACAAAGTAGTTTGCATAGCGGCCGACATCGCCGAGCATCCGGCCTGCGGCTGCTGTGAGCACGCCAATCGCGGCAATCGTGACGAGAATACCGACGGCAAACAGCGTCGATGTCCAGAAGGCCCGGCGTGTGGTTCCCGGTCCCTGTTCGCTGATGAAGCCGACAATGAGCGGGATGCTCGCGAGATGGCAGGGACTGAGCACGATGCTCAGAATACCCCAGATCATGGCGGCACCTAAGGCGATCAGCGGCGCGCCTTCGACCGCGTGACTCAAGTGGGTAAAAAGAGGTTCCATTGGACGAATAAAGGTCTCAGTTCAAATAACCCAATTCCTTCCACTTGGCGAGGATGTCCTCCTTGGAGAAAAACCCGGTGTGCCGAAACAACTCCTTGCCATTGGCATCGTAAAAGATCTGCGTGGGAATCGACCGCACACCGTAGGGTTTCCCGGCATCTTCATTCTTCCACACGTCGATGAACTCAACCTCCATCCTGCCGGCATATTCCTTTTTCAACTCCTCCAGAATCGGCGCCATCATTTTGCAGGGAATGCACTGTGTCGCCCCCAAATCGAGAAGTTTCGGCAGACCAATGACAGCGGAATTTTCTCCGGCGGAGGATGCTTCCACAGGGGTGGAACCGCCGGCTTCGGTCGCGGTTGTGGTGGCCACGTGAGTCGTGATGGCCGCGGTGCTGGCTTCGGCCGTGGCAGTGGTATGAGTGATGTTCGCGGGGTGAGTCGTGTCGGCGGCGGGGCTGCGCAGCTTGCCGCGCTTGAGTATCATGGCCGCAGCCACCGCAAGCACCACAAACAATACAATGACGATTTTTGCTGGAGTTTTCATGGATGTTTATTGGAGCATGCTCTTGATTTCCGCCAGACTCGGCAGCCTGCCGGATACCTTGATGACACCGTCGACAGCCAGCGCTGGCGTCATCATCACTCCCAAGGCCATGATTTGCTTGAGGTCGGAAACTTTTGTGATTTCGGCGCTGATGCCGAGTTCCGTGACGGCTTGTTCCGTGAGCTGGGCGAGCGTCTTGCACTTGTGGCAACCGGGACCAATGACGAGTATATTCATTTTTTAATTTGGTGAGCGTGAGTCTTTTTGTTAGAAAATCGCCCCATACAACAATCCGGTGAAGGTCGCCATCACGACAACCAGCGTCACATAGACCGCTGTTTTTTTAAACCCCATGATGCTGCGGAGCACGAGCATGCTGGGCAATGAAAGCGCGGGACCGGCCAACAACAATGCCAGAGAGGGACCCTTTCCCATGCCTGAGCCAATGAGTCCCTGCAATATCGGCACCTCTGTCAAAGTGGCGAAATACATGAATGCGGCAACCACCGACGCGGCAAAGTTCGCCATAAACGAATTTCCGCCCACTGCCTGTTGGATCCACTCGGAAGGAATGACGCCCTCATTTCCGGGCCTTCCTAACAATATACCTGAGAGCAGCACACCCCCTATCAGCAACGGGAAAATTTGCTTCGTCAGCGTCCAAGTGGCATCGAGCCATACGCGACCTTCTCCTGGTGTGAGAGCGCATAGAATGCAGAGCCCGGTGCAGCCGACAACAAAGGCCAACATCGGCACCTGAGGCAAGAGCATGGCCGCCGTGGCGACGACACCCGCAGCCCATGCCAATCCGCCCCACCGGAAATCAAACCAAAGCCCCAGAGCCGCGGCCAAGACCAGCGCACATGCCGCGCTGATCGGCCATTTCCAATTGAAAATCATGGCCCAAAGACCCGACGACTCCACGGGTTTGCTCCAATTCGAAAAGACCAGTATGCCCACCATCGCCGCAAAAAAAACGAGGTTCTGCCAGAGCGGACGATGCGCCTCGGCATCGGGCATCACGGCCACGGCGGCCGCCCGGGACTGTTCTTCGTGCCGGAACACGGCGTGCATCAACAGCCCGACTACCAGACTGAAAGTCACGGCACCCACGGCGCGGGCGATACCCAATTCCAAACCCAAAACACGCGCCGTCATGACCATGGCGAGCACATTGATGGCAGGACCCGAATAGAGAAATGCCGTCGCAGGCCCCAGACCCGCACCGCGTTTCCAAATGCCGCCAAACAAGGGCAGCACCGTGCAGGAACACACGGCTAGAATAGTGCCTGAGACCGAGGCTACCCCATACGCCAGAGGCTTCGATGCTTTGGGACCCAAATAGCGCATCACCGAGGCCTGATTCACGAACACGCTGATGCCTCCCGCAATGAACAAGGCGGGAACCAAACACAACAAGACGTGCTCCTGCGCATACCACTTGCTTAACTCCAAGCCCTCCTTCAGCGCGTTGTCAAAACGCGGCACCCCCACCGGAAGATAAAACAAACCCAAAAAGATCACTACAAATCCCGCAAAAATCGCAAGTTCCCTGCGCCACAGGCCGTCCGAAACCTTCGATTCACCTGTGTCATTCTGATTCATTGCCATTTGGATAGGGGATTTGCTTTGAATTTGTTTGAGTGCCACTTGGATTTTTTGTGATTTCGCGAAATCACTCAATCATTGGAAGCGGATCAAAAAAGGAAGCTTGTTGAAACATGCAGTTCGCCCAGTCGCTGGGGATGTCGAGTGCGTGCGGCCGATGGGACGTGGAGCGTGCACAGTCGACAGGACGCGCGTCCGTGCGCGGCCGATGGCGTCGTGGAGTGCGCGCGAGTTGATGGGACGCGCGTCCGTGCGCGTCCGATGGCGACGTGGAGTGCGCGCGCAGCTGATGGGACGTGCGTCCGAGCGCGGCCGATGGCGTCGTGGGAGTGCGCGCGAGTTGATGGGACGCGCGAGATCCGTGCGCGGCCGATGGCGTCGTGGGAGTGCGCGCGAGCTGATGGGACGTGCGTCCGTGCGCGGCCGATGGCGACGTGGAGCGTGCACAGTCGACAGGACGCGCGTCCGTGTGCGGCCGATGGCGACGTGGAGCGTGCACAGTCGACAGGACGCGCGTCCGTGTGCGGCCGATGGCGTCGTGGAGTGCGCGCGCAGCTGATGGGACGTGCGTCCGAGCGCGGCCGATGGCGTCGTGGGAGTGCGCGCGCAGCTGATGGGACGCGCGAGATCCGGGCGCTGCCGATGAGACGTGCGATCCGAGCGCAGCCGATGCGGCACGAGGTCAGGCACCACATGGGACACGGAGTGTTTGTATTTTTTTCCCGGCATCGACCTGATTGATGCACTCGGCAAAAGTCAGCACACAGGGACAAGTGAGGTGATAGAAAACCTGTTGACCGCGCCGTTCGTCGGCTATCAGGCCTGCATGCTTGAGCACCATCAGGTGGCGCGACGTGGTCGAAGCCGCACGCCCGGCCACCGTGGCCAACCGGCAGGCACACACCTCTCCCCCGCTGAGAGCATGAACAATCGCCATTCTTCCGGGATGACCGAGCGCCTTAAACACTTCCGCTTGGCGCTTGTATGTCTGCCTCGCAGAAAGTGCCGTCTTCACGACTGCCTTGACTGACCGCGCGGCTGTCTTGGCAGACTTCTCCAGAGTCTTGTCTGGTGGGACGCGCTTCTTGTTAGATTGGGCGGATTTCCGCACGGTCCTGGCCGGCGACACGGGCCTCTTCGCCGACCGCACGGCTATCTTCACCGATGGCACAGCTATCTTCACCGGCCGCACGGCTATCTTCACCGATGGCATGGGCTTATGGCCGCGCTTCAAGGCCAAAGCCGGGGAATTTTGATTCACGCTTCGCTGCATGACGCTAGGATTCCTCTTTTCGCGAAATCAGCAAGGATTATTTGCGATGCGTTTGCCGGACGACGCGTTTGCCGGACGATGCGTTTGCCGGACGATGCGTTTGCCGGACGACGCGTTTGCCGGACGACGCGTTTGCCGGACGATGCGTTTGCCGGACGATGCGTTTGCCGGACGACGCGTTTGCCGGACGACGCGTTTGCAGGGCGGCGCGTTTGCAGGGCGGCGCGTTTGCAGGACGGGGCAATGCTAACAGGGATCGGCAGCAGATTGACCCAAGTCCTAGATCTGGTTGCCTGAACTTACAATGAAAGGCAGAGCGAAATATTCATCACAATTTGATTGAAGTGTTCTCATGAACAGGCGATATTCCATGCATGACCCCTCCATCAGACATTCCGTCGGACGGGCAGCCTGTCTCACCGGTCCGCCAGTGTTTTCTCCAGCGCCTGGCCGCGCTGAACGTGAAGCCCACCATCCATGCGCATTACGTCCGATGGGCAGAGAACTGGACCAAGGCCCGTGGCAATCGTTCCGCCGACTCCACCACCGCGTTCTTCGACGCCCTTGGCCGTTCCTCACATCTTGCCGACTGGCAATACCGACAGGCTGTGGACGCCGTTTACATCCTCGCCCACGATATTCTGGCTCTCCCATGGGCGGCCGCCTACCACTGGCAAGCGCTTTCCGACCAAGCCTATGCGCTAGAACCCGACCACCGCACGCTCGGGCGTGAGACCATCCCGGTTTACGCCGTGCTCCCGCCGCCAACTGAGAATTTCGCCTCATTGCCAAATACCGACACTGAAATCGCCCGCATCGTCGAGGCCCTACGCCGTGCCATCCGCCTGACTGGCCTCGCCTACGCCACCGAACAAACCTACGTGTATTGGAACACACGCTTCACCCGCTTCTGTTTGGAATATCTTAAACAAACCCCGCAGCACGCGGGCCCCGCCGGAATGACCGCTTACCTCAACTATCTGTCGTTGGAGCGCAACGTCTCGGCAGCGACCCAGAAACAGGCACTCAATGCCATGGTCTTCCTAACCAAGAACGTCTTCGGACTAACGGACTTCACGATTGATAAACCGGCACACGGCCATGCTTACCGACGTCCGCCTGTCGTGCTATCACGTCGGGAAATCTCAACCATCCTTGCTCATCTGGACGACCCGTGGAAACTCGCCGCCCAATTGATGTATGGTTCCGGCCTGCGGTTGATGGAAACGCTCTGCCTTCGTGTCAAGGACCTCGATTTCGACCAAGGAACCATCGCGATCCACGACGGAAAGGGAAACAAACATCGCGTCGTTCCGTTGCCCTGCGCTCTTGAGGAACACTTGAAAATCTATCTGGCCACAGCGCGGGAAAAACATCTTCAGGACCTCGCTATCGGCCTAGGTGAAACCCACATTCCGGAAGCACTGGCGCGCAAATACCCCAGGGCTGCCTCAGAATGGGCATGGCAATACCTCTTTGCGTCCGCCAACGTTTGCGCCCACCCTCGCACGGGGCACATCGCAAGGCATCATCTTCACGAACATTCTCTCCAGCGTCAGTTTAAGGAAGCGGTCCGCAAGGCTCAGCTTCCAAAAATGGCAAGTTGCCATTGCATGCGCCACTCATTTGCAACTCATCTCCTCCAAAGCGGAACCGACATTCGTACTGTCCAGGACCTCATGGGTCACACGTCAGTCGAAACCACGATGATCTACCTGCACGTCCTGAAACGGCCGGGTGCCGGTGGCCCGAGTCCGCTCGACCTCCCCTGAGCCGCATCCATTTCCCCCTGAATTCATTTTTTACACTTTTTTCCTACCAAGGTCTTCCATAGAGGGCTAAAAGCCACCTATGCAAAGGCCATGGACGAAGTCTGCCCCTCCGAGAGGCATTTGCACCCTAAACAATCTCTGTGTGTTTGATCCAATCAAAAACACAGAGACTCAATAAAACTGTTCGCCAAGAAAATGAAGACCACCACACCACATCCACCTTGTAGGCGATACGTTTCAGGCGTATCAATCACGTCCATGAGAAGCCCCGCAATCCTTGCGTTTTCCTTAGCTTGCGGCCTTTCCTTGCAAGCGCAAGAGATGCCGCAAGCTGAAGGGGACATCGAGAAGGAGCTTCCTATTCCAAGCACCGTTTTCATCCCGCCGCCACCGCCCAAGGAGGTGCCGCCGATGAGGGTGGAGGCCGCGACAACGCGCAAGCTGCCTACGCACCAGATCACAGTGATTCGTAGTGAGGCTTCGACCTTACCGGATATTCCTCTACCGCCCGAGCCGAAGCCTTTTGTGCAAGGTCCGATTGGAGAGCCGCACTATCTGCTGTCCTTTGGCGCGTCTGTGTATGACCACCGCCTCAGCCATGTGAAGTGGTATGACCCACGCGCCAAGGAGGACTTCGAGGCGTGGTGCGCTTGGGATTGGACGCTGCTTTCAACTTTTCCCGAGATCAAGATCGGCGAGCGCGTCAGCTCGTTTCACCTTTTCGCTTCCAATACCGATACAGACAGGCGTTTGCGTTTTGGAAAAGGATGGGAGATGCCGGAGCATCCCCAACTTGAAGACCTTGCCTTCGCGATCACCAAGGGCGACACCAACGATGCGGAAGCGATCCGCATTCTCACCACGCTCCGCGACTACTATATCAAGCACAAGGATCGGCTCGTCCTGATTCAGAAGGCGAGGGAAGAGTATCAGGCGGCTGCCGCCGCCTGGCACGCCGCCCACCCTCCGAAACCGGAGAATCATACGTTTTGGCTCAAGCCGCATCGCGGCAGCCGCTATCTCAAACAGGAGGGCGGACGATGAGACTTTTTCTGATTTTGATTTTCTCACTGTTTTGCGCGATTCCTCAGCTTTCGGCGCAGGGCAATGGCATTGAGCAGGCTTCCGAATTGGTCACTGTCGGACCTGACAAGTTCCTTCGTTGGTATGGCCACGATGAACGCACCTATTTCATTCAGGTCTCCGACCCGAATGATCATCTCAAAAGGTGGACATGGGCGCCGATCATTGAGAGCGGCAACGATGAGGACATCAGTTATGAGGTGGACGGCACAGCGGACAAAGGCTTCTTCCGACTCAAATACACTGACCAGCCAACGACCGACCCCGACAACGACGATTTCGACGGCGACACTATCAGCAATCTGGACGAGGTCAGCTATTACAATAGCGATCCCTTAGATGCTGATACGGACAATGATGGTTTCGACGATGGTTATGAGAGTTGGTGGGGCACAGACCCGAACAATCCGGATTCAGACAATGATGGGTTAAGCGACGGCGATGAGTATTGGATCTACGGAACCTACCCGAATTACGCAGATTCTGACGGAGATGGCCTAGTGGATGGAATAGAGGTGAATCAGACCAACACCTCACCGACGAATGCGGACAGTGATAGCGATGGAATGAATGATGGATTCGAGGTCACCCATTCGCTCAATCCATTGGATGCGACCGACGCCACCGACGACGAAGACAGCGATGGCTTGAACAATTTATGGGAGTTCAAGTTGGGTCTCAATCCCCAGATCACGGATTCCAACAATAATGGAATCGGCGACCCGCTTGAGGATCGAGACCAAGACGGACTGACGAACATCTCAGAATTGAGCACTCATCTTACGCTCCCTGACCAACCGGATACCGATGACGATGGGCTGAGTGACGGATGGGAGATTAACTACGGCTACTTTGCCTTAGTGAACAACGAGACAGATGCAGACCAAACCAATGATCCAGATGACGATCCCGACTCCGACGGTCTATTGAACAGTGCTGAAGACCAGATCGGAACAAATCCGAATAACGGGGACACGGATGGAGATGGATTTTCTGATCCAGTTGAGAACGAGGCAGCAAGCAGCGCAACCAACCCAGCGAGCACGCCCGGCAATCCGGGCGGAACACCCGGCGGGCCTGCCGCACCTCCACCGCCAACGATTCCCGTTCAGGTGAATTTTGGCGATCATAGCGGCAGCCATTCCGAGAAGTATCGAGTGTGGCTTGAGCCTCTTGAAGGCGATGCTAATACCCAAAAACGTTACCGAACGAATCGCAAATACGGTCAGACTCAGACTGAGACCTTCCATTTGCCAGCAGGAGCCAAGTATAAGATCACCCTCACCCACATCGGTACCGATCCGAATTACGACGGCGACCCTAAGCCCGATTACGATTACACGCTGGAGTTCACTTCCAATAGCACGGACGCAGCAATTAAGGCGATCCCCGAAGACACTGCGGGGATGCTTGGCGTGCATGGTGAGAGTGAGGATTTCTTTGCCGAAGGCAAAGATGCCACGCTCTACTTAGCGTGGATGACCTCTGAGACAGTAGCGACCCAACCTCAAGATCGTAAGAGAAAGAGATTGGGCGTAGGTGAAGATGTTAATCTCACGCTCAAGCCCTCAAGTCTGCCCTCTCCGACATGGGTTCTGAACGGAACTCAAGGCACATCGCAGCTAAGTCCTCTAGCAGGAATCACGTCAGTGCTTACGGCAGGCGAACGAGCCTGCACACCTAGCGCGGAAGCTACAATCCTTGGGGAACTGGTAAAGATCGAATTTGATGTAATCGAACCGACTGGAGTGACTATGGATCAAGAACAGGGAACTGGTGTATGGCATATCCAAGGCAAGCCATCCGCTGGTTTTAAGGGGCGACCCTTTATCACTCCGGTAGATGTTTCCTTCATTAAAATTGAGGTTAGAGAAGGCCAATGCGCTGGTGTCGGAACGGGCTACTACGCCTACCAGAATGGTTTGAATCACCCGGATGGCGCATGGGTTGGCGTAGTGTCTGGAAGTGCGAATAACCCGAGCAAAGTCAACGGAGTTGACACTATCAGATCAGGCGCAAATGGCGCAGTAGTTCCCGCAATTGGCTCGTTCGATTGGCCCATCCCTTGGCTGTTTCGTGTTGCTGGAGGAGGAGAGAAGCAATTCTCGATAGTTACCCATCATCACGAATCGGACGCTGCTGGCAGTGTCACAATTTCAAAAGGTGGAGTTTCTGTCTCCGCCAACATTAACGATCCAACCGCTCCATAATTATGAATACAAAAACATCTAAAATGATCATCACTATTATCGCTTTGGCGATACCCTCTATTTCCTATTCACAAATAGACAAAGCGTCTGCCATGCAAGCGATCAACGAATTCAAGGCAGAAGAAAGTAGCGAAAAGCTTCAACAGTGCGTCAATAGAATTGAGCGTGAGCCATCATTAAGTGATAGCTCACGAGCCGAATTGCTTGTGCAAGTTTTGGCTGCAAGCGTCCAATACTTGGAGAAGCACCCAAAGCCCGCAGAAACTCCTCAAATCAATGTCGCGCCACCAGATGACAGTATAGCAGGAGCTGATCCAGCAAGCATCAAGGATCCGGTTGTGCGGGCACAATATGAAAAAGACATTGCGGCTAATAAAACTCTTGCCGAGGCGCATAGAAAGCATGGAGCAATAACTGCAATACGTGACAAGCTAACTGCCTACTGTGTTTCTTTCTCGAACATAAAGCCTGAGAACAAGAAGCTTCTTTCACAGTTACTTAAGACAGCATCGAGTAATCCCGAGACTGTCAAAACAGTGGCAGCACTCATAGAAAAAGAAGAGGCTAATCGGGTCCCCGTGACTGACCGTTAGATCAGCCACGGGTCCCACACCACCCTGCGTACGGCTCCGTACAGGGCGGTTCCAATCAGACACGGGCATCAGGCCCGTAGTGAAGCACGATCCAGATGGCTCGCAGATCGGGA
>CAIYYV010000253.1 GCA_903930425.1 Akkermansiaceae bacterium
GCGGTGGCGCGCACCCACGGATCCGTCTCGATGGTTTTGTCGAGACGCTGGGTAATCAGGGTCATCGCGGTGGCGTCCTTGAGCAAGCCCAAGGCCTGGCAGGCACCCATGCGGCCGTTGGCATTGGAGCCGCCGAGCATGGTGCGCAGCGTGGTGAGTTCGGTGGAGGTGAGCGTGCGGATGCTCAGTTCTATAGCGGCAAAGTTGCGCACCACCGGATCGAACTCGCTGAGGTCGCCGATCAACTGGGTGGTGGTGCGGCCCGCGCGGTCGAATTTGTAGGTTGCCGCAGCGATGGCGTTGGCCACCTTGATGGAGTCGAGTTCGTGGGCGGGGTTGGCGTTCTTGCCGGTGATGTAGAGCCGCTGGAGCGGCAGGCTGTAGGTAAAAAGATGGCGGCCGTCTGGTCCTTGCCGTTGGACCCATGGCCACTTGCGCCGGGGTGGTGCTCGCCGTAGGGGATCGACCCCTTGTTCACATACCAAGAGAAGAAATCCGACGCACGCTGGATCGCTGCATCGATCTGCGGATCGATCGGTTGGGCACCTGCGACCAGAGCCTTTCTCCCCATGACCATCGCCAGGTTGGCCGGCAGGCCGGCGGAATTGACGGGGCCGTATCCGGCGACCGACATGCGGCCGGTGCCATCCGGTCTGGGCAGCGCCGGGCCATGCCCGAAGGTGCCATACATGCTTTGGGACTGGGCGAGCTTGAGGCTGTATTGGCTGATGCCGGGCAGCACGTTGGCATCGCCGGTGGCCAGGTAATACTCGGCGAGGAAAACGCCCAGATAACCCCAGTTCCAGATCGGGAGCCCGCTGTTTATCGGTCCCGCCGTCGAGAGAGCGCGGGCGTAGGTCTGCAAGCGGGTTTGCACCGTGCTGTAGTCGGGATCGCCGGGTGCCAGGTCGGCCAGCAGGGCCAGGCCGCTGACTGCGCCCTTCCAGTCGTTGGTCAGGAAGTTCGAGTTGGCTTTGAGCTGCCCGACCAGCTTGGTGCGGGCGTTGGCCAGGATCAGCCGGATTTCGGGCACGAATAGGGCGCGGTCGCGCTGTATTCGCCCATGATCGTCATGGGAATGTTCTCATCGGTGGTGGTGCCGGCACGCCAGCGTTTGACGCGCAGGGTGCCGGCCCCGGTTTTCTCGCCCTCCCCGATGGCCGTGCCGAAGGTCTTGCGGGCATCACTGGTGAAAAGCGGCACCTCGCCGCTGTCCGCCGCCATCGCGCCGAGGATCACATCGTCCACCGCCAGCACGGCGTTGCCCGGCGTGCTGGCCACGGTGACCAGGATCTGGCGGCTCTGCGCGGTCTGCAGCCCGTCGGCACCCATGTTATTGCGGTCGATCCAAATCCATCCGCGCAGCCGGTGGGGCCGAGGTTGTAGGTCAGGCTGTAAACGGGTGAGGCGCTCGTATTGGTTTTGAGAGCGGCGATGGCCCCATCGACGGTGAGGTCCGGCGGTGCGGCCTGGACCGACGGGGCAAACACTGACAGCGCGGTCAGACAGATCGCGGAGAACATGGCACGGCGATGGATCTGGGTATTCATTTTGCTGGCAGGGATGATAAAGCGGGAACTTCCAAGAATCGAGACTTTATTGTGTGACCTTGAGACATCGATCTGCCCACATGCGCTGGGACTACGCGTTGATCGTGCGCCGCGTGGTGCGCTGGGTGGATGCCGTTAGGAAAGGCAAGGCCGACCACAAAACCATCAACATCCCCGCCGAATTCGTCCCCGGCGGCAGCATCGGGCCGGTGTGGGTGCCCTAGGGCCCTTGCACCCCGACAATGTGATGTCGTTAGGTCAAATTCTTCGTCTTGTGTCTTGCCGTCTTGGGTCTGAGGCGTAGCCTCGTTAGGCTCGGAACGCACTATTTTGCAGCGGCACCGAGTTGGGTGGCGATGGTTTTGAGGGTCTTGGGCCACTGGTCGAATTCCGCGGTTTTGGCGTTTGCAATCTTCGGCGGAGTCATACCCGGCACCAGGGTGGCGGAAGGCTGGGCATAGAGGAAGGGCACTTTTTCCTGGCCATAGGTAGCCGGCAGACTGCGGGCGTAGATTTCCAGTTCGGGTGAGTAATCAGCGGGCGAGTAGCCGAGGTTGACCTGGCCCGGCACCCAGATCACACCTGCCACACCCATCGGTGTGAGCGGGCTCACGCACCAGTTGTGGGCAAGGGTGGGGATGGTGTCGGGCTTGACTTCGCCGCCACGGCCGGCTTCCGGAAATCCCGGAAATTGGAGCGGCGCACCGGCCATGTTGGCACCCTTGGCGGCCATGTCGGCGA
>CAIYYV010000254.1 GCA_903930425.1 Akkermansiaceae bacterium
CAGTAGCCGATGTCGAGCGTGGCATATTGTTCTGTTTGGCGGATAAGAACAGCCCACCGCGGCATGCCAGGGATAGATCCGCCACCTCCAGCGATGAGGCGTCCAAGCAGCTTCAGGAGGTAGGCGTTCGACCCTTGCAAAGGGACTGCCGAGGTTTCTTCAGTGGAAAGATCGAGGAGGGTAAATGGAGTGGTGAGTTTCATGGTGGCAAATATAGTGGTTTGTTGGTTAGTCAGGTTCAGTATCAGAGTCGGTCAGGAGGAGAGGCGAAGCAGGGGGTCGGGGGTACGGGCGGCTTCGGTTCTGGAAACAACCGGCTTTGGGTGTCGCGGTCGCAATTGGCACCGCGGATTGCGGCACCAAGGATTCCTGCGGCGGTGGCGTTGTTGTCGACCTCAGTGGGCTCCGGCGTCCGGCAGGTTTCTTTTGCCGTGGCGGTGGCGGTGGTGATGGTTTCATGGTGTCGGTTTTGTGTGCTGGCGGTTCATCGGATGCCGTCAAGGAAATCCTCCAGTTCGGCATATTCCCAGTTGTTCGGCCCACTCACGTTGCTAATTGCAAGTGCGTCACGTCGGATGTTCGCCAGCGTGAATATCAGCTCTTTCAGGTAAGCCACTGACTCTTTGAGGTTGTTGAGTTCCTCGTCCTTGGAGTTGGCGGCAGCCTGTTCGGGTGCTGCCTTCACGTCGAGTTCTTCGTTGATGTCGGTTTCCATGGTGTGGTGGTTGGTGTTGGGATTGGTGCCATTGCTAGAGTTTCATTTTCAGCCCCCGCCACCCGCGCTGGCAAGTTCGCCCCCGTTCGAGGTCTTCGATGCGTGAGATACTGCCGGATTGGGTTTTCCCCCATGCCCGTTCCACGGCATTGGGGGCCATTTCCCGGAAAGTCTTTTCCGGCCATGCTTCAACCCCTTCCTGCCTGGTCCATCGGCGGTAGCATGCCCAACCTTCCGAGATGGTGACGCCAGGCCGCTCGCTATTGTCTCCAAGCTCGAGGGCCTGGGCCGCCCATAATGTCACGTTTTCCCCCTGATCCAGCACCCTACGGACCCGGGTCATCTGATATTCGCTCCGAAGCCAGCCTAGTTCTAGCAACTCGCGCATGCCTGCCAATGCCAAATTCAGAATGCCGCTTGCTTCTTCCGCATCGCCAAAAAGAGTGGTCAAAAGCTCGGTGTCCTGCTCTTCCGCAGTATAGCTCTCACCGTCCGCCTCGACTATCACGAGACGTGTCTTCAAGGCATCCCGATCAACACCGCTGCGGACACGGGGTTCGTAATTGGATGTGACGACGATCATTTTGTCTCCCCGCAGTTCGAATTCCTCATTGGAGTTCTTGCCCTCCACCCGCAAGGCGTCGAATCCGGTTAGGGATTTCAAAACATCGGCGGACGTGTGTGCCAGAAAGTCCTGAGGCACATCTGGTGCAATCATCAACACCCGCCCGACAAGCCTGCGCAGCTCGAATTTCTCCGCCAAATGCTTGGTGTCAAATTTCGCAACCCGTGCCCAGCCGATCAATTCTGCAATCAGGAGTGGGATCTGCGACTTGCCCAAGTCTGGCTTACCGAATATAACAAGCAGCTTTTTCCAGCGGTTTGAGCCCCAAAGGCTGGCACCCATTGCCTTTGCAATGGCTTGGACATCATCGCCACGGCCACTGAACGCACGGTTCAGCCACGCCAGTGTTTTGATTGCCACTGCTGCCGGGTTGTAGTTCATCTCCAGTCGCTTCTGTTGCAGGTCTTCTGGTTTGCCGCGTTCTCCGGCTTGAAAATCCAAACGGCCGGAGCGGCTGATTTCGAGGCGCCCATTTGCCACCAAAACCACGCCAAGGCGAGGCTTGGCAAATGCATCACGCTGTACCACGCACGGATGACCAGCCAAGCGATCAACGATGCCGTCCAGAGGTCGCCGTGAAAGAAGCTTGTCAAAATTGACGCGTGCTTTTGTTGATGCGCGGATGTACCTATCCACAATTTCACGTACTTCCGCCCGTGTCTTTGGACTCCAAAGGCCGTCATGGAAATAATAAAACATTTCCGGCAGCGGGTCATAAATCACGATGCCTGAGGCGGCGATGGCATCAATCCAATGGCGTTCATTGGG
>CAIYYV010000255.1 GCA_903930425.1 Akkermansiaceae bacterium
CAAAAGCGCCTTTCTTGGCGCGATCCAACATATCTGCATAAATTTCTGGGGTTGCAATTGGCACGATGACTAACAGGAATGGGAGAAAGGTGAAAAGTGCGTTTTTGAGATAGTCCGTGGTGCGGTCATAACCGGCTTTGGTTTGGACAAGTTGTTTCAAGTCGTCGGCAAGGATGGGGATGGAAACCGTGACGTTGAATGGGGTGGCTTCGAGGGGTTTTCCGGCGGGGCCTTGGGGAGCGACCAGATTGGTGATGACTTCGCGAGTGCCGACAATCACGGCATCGCGGGTGGTCGCGGTGGTGAGCACGCGCAGTGGATTCGCAGCGTCTGCAGTGAGGATTTGGCCCAGGGCATTGGCCTTGCGGAATTCCGCGAGCGACAGGGTTTCCGCATCACTGGGGATCGGTGGGTCGGACGCGGCGGTTTGCTGCATGCGGATCTCATCCCCGAGGATCTCGCGGAGTTGATTCCCTTGGAGGTCGAGATTGACGAGGACGCGGACGGTGCTGCGTTTGGTTTCGGGGTCCTTGGGTTTCAGGAGTTGAGGCGACTGCCATCCGCTGATGGTGGCATCATAGGCGCTGTCGCTGGTGCTGACTTTGAGCGGGCGCTGTGCGTCATCGGTGATGATGCGGCCCTGATCCCATGCCTGGCGAAACTGCGAGTAACTCAAACTGTCGCTCGTTTTGTGCATGGAGGGCCCAAAAAATGCCAAGCCGAGAATGACGGAGGCGACGCCCAGCAAGATCAGCAGACGCCAATTGAACCCCGCGGGATCACCCGGGGGGCGGTTCGGGGTGTTCGGGGGGGGCGTGGGGTTCGGTGAATCAGACATGGCAGCGTGAAAAACTCCCAATCAGCTGAAGTGGACAAAGCCGAATCGCCAAGACCGCAACGCTTCTGGGAGCACGCGAGGATACTCGAAGTGAGGCAAAAGCAAACCCCTTTTTTGCACGGACCTTGCCGCAGGGCGTGGAATCTGCCAAGAACTCGGACGTGGAACCGCCCGTGCCGATCAAAGACCTGCCCAAAGCAACGTTCGGACGGGCGCGTCTCTTGCGTTGGTTGCGCGCGTTTCCTGGCGTCGGTCGTCTGCGCGCCTTGCGCCCCGGTGCCGATGCCCATGTCGGTGTGCTCGTCGATGCCTTCGCCGCATTTGCAACCTTGGATGGGGCGCTGAATCCGTTAGAAGCGGATTTGATTCTCGACATGCTGCGCAGTGCGTTTCCGGAGGTGGATCACGGGTGGTTAGGGCGTCGCCTGCAGCGTGCGGTGAACAATCCCCGCCCCTTGCAGAGTTTGGCGCTCGAGTTGAAAAACAATTATGATGACTCTGGGAAGCTCGCGCTCGGACTTCAATTGTTCACCTTGGTGGACGCGGCCGGGCGCTCGGAGCGCAACCGGGCCAGTTTCGAGGTTTTCATGCGCCGCTTAGGTCAGCCCGAGTTTGGCACGGCGATTTTGCGGGAAATGCGGGGTGACGTTGACGAGCCATGCGATGCAGAATTGCCGTTCGAACGCTTGATTTTCAGTCGGACGGGCAGGGATGTCATGTTGCCGCCAGCGGCCTTGGATTACGAGTTTCGCGTCTATCGTGCCGGGGATTTGATGCTCGTGCGCAATACCGGTGTGGCACCCCTTTGGATCCGTGGCAAATCCGTGGCGACCGGATCGTTTTTACGGATGCGTGAGCGCCAACCGCTGGTGGTTCCTGGATGGACCTTGAGTTACGAGGATCTGATGTTTTTTCTCGACGTGAAACGCACGGGCAATGCTCCTGCCATCTATCTTCAAGCGGGGGCCCACGGGTTGATTGCCGAGCGGACCCTTACCCGCCAGAGCGCGCTTCGCATCCGCTTCGGATTGAAGGCGGAAGTAGAGGCATTGCATGACACGGTGCTCCATGCAGGCAGTCGCGGCCCACTCAAAAAGGGTGATGAAGTCACCTGCCTCAATCATGAACGGCTGGGGGATGAATCCGGATTCAGCCTTTCGATGAACGAACTCCGGCGCAAAGCCACCCAATCGGGCAGGCGTTTCCGCTTGGCTACGGACCGACAGGAATACCTTGTTTCTAACGACGCGTCCGCCCTCTCACAGGGAGACCTTCTGTTAGGTCCGAAGTTGTCGCCCAAAACCGTGCTTTTCATCCGCTACGACGCGCAGCGGGCGGAGGGTGATCTGCAGATTCGCGAAAGCAACGGCCCGATTTTGGTGGACGGGGTATCGGTGCGTCTTTCTGCCACATTGAGCGATGGTTCACTGATCCGCTTGTCCGGAAGCCAGTCGGTGCGGTGTCGTTTCAGTGAGGGTTTTCTCGATGAGGAGCGGACTTTGATCGAATCGTTGCGTGTGGAGGATTTGATTCATGATTTCGGCCCGGAGGCGCGTGCCTTGGACCACATCAATCTGGAGGTGAAGCGTGGCGAGATGTTATGCATCATCGGCCCGAGCGGCAGTGGCAAGAGCACTCTGTTAGCAGTGATGTCCGGCCAGAGGGAACCGACCCGAGGCAAGGTGAAACTCAACGGGATTTCCTTATATGAGCGTTGCGAACAACTCGTGCCCTTCATCGCGCACATGCCCCAGGAAGAGGCGATCAACCCGCAG
>CAIYYV010000256.1 GCA_903930425.1 Akkermansiaceae bacterium
ACTTGGCAGGTTACGTTCACCGCCGTGCAAGCGATCGACAAAGCCAAGGCCCTCATCGAAGCCCTTCCTTATCTGCAGGGGTTTCGCGGCAAGACCTTCCTCATTAAACTGGGTGGATCCGCCATGGAAAATCCGGAATTAGTCGCCCGAGTGATGCGCGACATTGTCTTTTTGGAAGTCGCTGGCATTTGTCCGATCCTCGTGCACGGCGGAGGGAAATCGATCTCCCTCGCCATGGAACACGCGGGACTCAAGGCGCAATTTGTCGGCGGCCTGCGCGTTACCAGTGATGCGGCCATCGACATCGTCGCCCGCGTGCTGTCCGAGGAAATCAACCCTGGCTTGGTTCGTCTGATCCACGACTTCGGCGGCAGGGCGCTCGGCATTCCGGGCAACGACATTTTTCTAGGCACACAAATCCAAGGCATGGATGCGGCAGGCATCCCGGTGGATCTCGGCCGCGTCGGTGAGGTGGTGGGCTGCCAGCTCGCGCCCGTCCTCGCCGCACAGCAGGCGGGGATCGTTCCGGTGATCTCCCCATTGGCCGCTGAATCCATCACCGGCCGCCCGCTCAATATCAATGCCGACCTCGCCGCTGCCGCCCTCGCCAAGGATCTTCGCGTCGTGAAACTGGTCTATCTATCCGATGTGCCCGGACTGCTCGCCGATCCGTTAGATCCATCCTCGTTGATCCACTCGGTCACCCGTGCGGAAGCGGCGGCCCTCGTGGCCGATGGCACCATTTCCGGCGGAATGATCCCAAAAATCCGCAGCGCTGTGGACGCCCTCGACGCCGGAGTGGACAAAGTGCACTTTGTCGATGGCCGCCTGCCCCATGCGTTGTTGTTAGAGATTTTCACCGACGGCGGCATCGGCACCGAAGTCGTGAGATAAAGCGGCTTCTACCAGGTTTTCACATCATCGGTCACCTTGCCGCCGGTTCCGTTGACGCAGTCGGCACCGTTGGTCCAGACTGCGACTCTGCGCCCGTTGAGCGTGACTTGTGCGGTGGTTGCGGCAGGTTTCACCTTGATTTTTTCATCATAATTTCCGTCCAGCATGACATAATAGGCACCGCCCCAAGGATCGAAAAGTCCGACAATTTTGTCTCCGGTGCTTGAGTAAATCAATCCGTCTTTGCGGGCTTTTCCTTCCTTAACAGTGAGAAATTTAATGGAGCGGGCGTTCAAGGGATTGGCGGCGGTTTCGGTCAGTCCCAGCAACACATTGAGGAATTCAAGGTCGGTTTTCGTGTTCAGCGGAGTCACCGGATCATTGGTCAATTCCTTGGGCATGCAGCCATACTCGTTGTAGAAAGCATTCACCGCGCCTTCAATGGCGGTGCAGGTGGCGAGGGCTTTGATTCTCTTGGCTTTTTGAATGGCAGCGTTGCCTGCGGCGAAGCCGGCGGAGGCGAGCACGGCGATGATCGAGATGACGACAAGGAGTTCCACCAAGGTGAATCCGCGCCGACTGCGGGTAGGAAAAATATTCATAACAAAAGAAAGATGGATGCTCTCGAAGGCGGAGCCAACATAAATTTCCCGCGTGTCAGTTTTTTGCCTTTGCGGTTGCGGAGGCAGCGGTCGATCGCCAAGCTCCATCCATGCCCGGCGAAAACCTGCGAGACGCCATCCTTGATTTCATCCGCACCCATCCGCCCCAAGAGTGTACCCGGTCGGCTCTGGCCCGCCACCTGCAGGTGCCCGCTTCACGCCGGGCCGCCCTCCGCCAAGCGCTCGACGAGTTATTGGGTCAGGGCATTCTCCAAGTGGGAAAAAATTCGGGCTACAGACTGCGCTCCTCCCCGGCCCGCGCCTTGGTTGGGATCTTAAAATTTCACCCCAAAGGCCATGCGTTTTTTTTCCCCGACCTCGCCGATGAGAAGAATCGTGCCACCGGGCTGGATCTTCCCGCACTGTCCCGTATCTCTATTCTACGGCGTGATACGGGCACTGCCTTGGAGGGCGACCGCGTGTCTGTGTCGCTGCAGCCGTCCCCGCCGCCCCGTGCCTCTCGCGGCCGCTCGGCTCCCGCCGCAAGGGTCTCGGACGAGCCTCGTGGCAAAGTCACCAAAATCCTCAGCCGCAGATCCGGCCGCCTCGTCGGCATCTTCCGTCAAAAAGGTCCTCTTGCATGGATCGATTGTGATGATAAGGCCGTCGATGGCTGCATTGAACTCGTCGGTGACACCACCGCCCAGCCCGGCCAATGCGTGGTCGTCGATCTGGAACAATGGAAGGATTCGAACACTCAGCCGAGCGGCCGCATCCTCGAAGTCCTCGGCTGGCCCGGAAATCCCGGCCTGGAAACGGTTTCCGTGATCCATCGCTTCGGCCTCCGCACCTCGTTCCCCGAGGAGGTCGTCGCCGAAGCCCGCGCCGCACCCACATCCATCGATCCCTCCGAAATCGCCCGCCGCATCGACTGGCGCAATCGTCTCGTCATCACGATCGACCCTGCAGACGCGAAAGACCACGACGATGCAATCTGGTTAGAAAAACGCGCGGACGGGTGGTCCCTTGCCGTCCACATCGCCGATGTCTCGCACTATATCAAACCCGGCGGCGCGATGGATCGCGAAGCGATCGAGCGCGGCAATTCAACCTACCTCGTCGATCGCGTGTTGCCCATGCTTCCCACCGAACTCAGCAATGGCATCTGCTCGCTTAAACCCGATGTCGACCGCCTGACAAAATGCGCGTTGTTAGAAATCTCAGCCAAGGGCGAAATCACCCGTGCCCGCTTCATCGACGCGGTCATTCACAGCCGGGCCAAACTATCCTATGAACAAGCCCAGGCCATCCTCGACGGCAAACCCGCCCCGCCCGGTTCGGATGCTTATCTCGTCCCGATGGTCAAGGAGGGATGGAAACTCGCCGCAGCCCTGCGTCGCAGGCGATTTCAATCCGGGGCTCTTGATCTCGAAATGCCGGAAATCAAAATCCGCCTCGATGAACACGGCCGCGCCGTCGCTGCGGATCCCGTGATTCACTCGCTCAGCCACCAACTCGTCGAGGAATGCATGCTCGCCGCCAACGAGGCCGTCGCCCGTATCCTCCGGGAACGCATGAAACCCTCGATCTATCGCATCCATGATCAACCGGATCCGTCACGTCTCTTCGACTACTCGGTCACTGCCCGCCTCCACGGCTACCTCCCCGGCGATCTCAACAACCGCAGTCACATCCAAAAGTTGTTAGATGCCTCCAAGGGCCGCCCCGAGGAACACATCATCAAGCTCGGCTTGCTCAAGAGCTTGAAGCGTGCGGCCTACGCCGCCGAACCCACAGGCCACTACGGCCTGGCGAAGGGCGATTACTGCC
The DNA here is from genome assembly GCA_903930425.1 of Akkermansiaceae bacterium. Lineage (GTDB taxonomy): Bacteria > Verrucomicrobiota > Verrucomicrobiia > Verrucomicrobiales > Akkermansiaceae > Luteolibacter. The sequence continues at coordinate 3,327 of CAIYYV010000256.1, forward strand.
ACTTCACCAGTCCGATCCGCCGCTATGCGGACCTCATCGTGCACCGTGCGCTCCAACCGTTGTTAGAAAACCCGCCGTCGCATCCTGACCGAACCTTTTCGCAAGCGGAGTTGCGCGAAATTTCGCGGCACATTTCGGACACCGAGCGGACCTCGGCTGAAGCCGAAAACGAGACCAAGCAGATCCAGCTTTTTGAGTATCTTCAGCGCGTTGCAGACGCAAAGGACCCGCATGCATTCAGCGGTCTCATCACCGATGTGCGTCCGATGGGCTTGATGGTGGAAATCCCGGATATGGGGATTCGAGGCGTCGTCAAACGCGAAGACCTCCCACCCGGCCGCTGGCGTTTTGAAGCCCACCGCATGGCCTGGACCTCGTCCGATGGCAAGGTCGTCCAACTCGGGATGCGCGTCCCACTCCATGTCACCGCCATCGACCGCGCCAAGCGCTTTGTCGATTTTGTTCTCGCAGGTCCCCCGACGACCGCAGGCACTCTCACGTCAGCGGCCCGGCCGGTCACGGCTCGTCCTGCAGTCGGCCACAAGCACCACGGGAAACCGAAACCCACCCCCGCGTCCAAAGCCGGCCCACGCACCGCGCGCACTTTCCCCAAAAAACCGAAGCATCGCCGCAAGCGCTGATCGGACATCCGCAAAAAATCCTTAGAATCGGATCTTTTCACTTGTAAGGGTGGGAAAAGCCTGCACATTATGCAGGCCTCTGATTCTGTCCTTGCCTGCCAAGGACAGAGGCACATTTGAAAAAAGAACCCCACCCTCATCGCCATGCGTGCCATTTTCATTGCCCTGTTCGCAGCCGTGTGCGCGCCAGCGGGATATGGCGTTACCACGGTGACGTATCCTATCGGAGCCTCTGCCTTTTGGCCTGGCACCATCAATTGGGTCCCTATCAGCACCTATGATGGCGTCGATTCCTCGTTGGATGCGACGGTGGATTTTGTCGGAGACGCCAGCAACCCGGCGCTTTTTTACGCCAAAACAACCGATTACGTTTTTTTCCGCATGCGCGTGGCCTCGCCCACTTACACCGCGGTGACGCGTGATTCCTACCTGCTTCTGATCGATATTCCGAGCTACGGCGTGACGGGGATCGACTATGCCTTTGCGTGGGACGCGAAATCGGCCATTGTGGCCGATCACGGGCTTGAAATGTGCCTCGCTGGCACCAACGGGCCGACTTGGGGTGCTTCCCAGTTGAAGGATAATGATGCGACTCCCGCAAGCAAAACGACCAAGGACATCAATGGCGCCGGTCGAACCACCGATGGCTATGTTCGGACCACCGATTCCCAAAGCACTACCCATTTCGGCAACACCACTTTGGTGGATTTAGCCGTCAGATGGGATTTTCTATCAGATCCGGCGAAGGGAGCCACCAATCTCACCAATGCCCAGAACTGGCTCGTCACCGCCGCAACAATCTCCAATGCGACTGATCACAACGCCTTCAATTCGGATGTCATTGGGGCCGCCACTCTGACGGAGTCGATCGCAAACGGCTGGGCCACCATCCCCGAACCCTCCAGCGCGCTGATCGGACTGTTGTTGGGTGCTGGATGGCTGTGCCGACGGCAGCGGGGCACCTAGTCTCGCGGCCACCCCGCGCCCTGCTTGATCACGGCATCAGTGGGCCACGAATTCGTGACAGCCTGCGGGGTTTTCGGAAATTGGGTTTTGCGTGCCGGAATTCTCTGGCCATACTGCGCCCGAGTTTTTCCGCATGATCACCTACACCAAGCCACCCCACCCGCGAGAATATCGGCTCGTTTTCAAAAATGTGGACCGGGTGGGCTGGGACGCGTCACTTCAGTGCTACCTGCGTGATGGTGGCTATCAGGATTTGCAAAAAGCCCTCACGCTGCAACCGAATGAGGTGACCGAGGAGGTGAAAAAATCCGGTCTTCGGGGTCGTGGCGGCGCGGGATTTCCGACCGGGATGAAGTGGACCTTCATCCCACCTCACAACACCCAGCCGGTCTATCTGATTTGCAATGGGGACGAATCCGAACCCGGAACGTTCAAGGACCGCTACATCCTCCACCAGGACCCCCACCAACTGATTGAGGGCATGGTGATTGCCGCCTACGCTGTGGGTGCCCATGTCGCATATATCTATCTGCGCGAAGAGTTTCCAGAGGCCGCACGCATCCTCACTCACGCCATCGAAGAGGCCCGCAGCCAGCATTTCGTAGGGGAAAATGTGTTAGATTCCGGCTTCAACCTGGAAATCCACGTCCATCGCGGTGCCGGTGCCTACATCTGCGGCGAGGAAACCGGGCTCATTGAATCGCTTGAGGGCAAGCGGCCGTATCCGCGCCTCAAACCGCCGTATTTCCCGGCGGCCCTTGGCCTCTACATGTGCCCGACCATCGTCAACAATGTCGAGTCGCTCTGCCATGTGAAGCACATCATCGCCAGAGGTGGTGACGCGTATGCGCGGCTCGGCACCCCGCGCAACACCGGCACCCGCATCCTCTGCGTCTCGGGCGATGTCATCCGCCCCGGGTATTTTGAAATCGAAGTCGGAAAACTCACGATGCGTGAATTGCTCTACGACGTGTGTGGCGGCCCCCGAAATGGCCGCTCATTTAAAGCGGTCATCCCCGGCGGCTCGTCCTCCAAAATCCTCCGCTGTGATGAATCGTTCTCGCTGAAAAATCCCGACGGCAGTGAGCGCCTGCTTGGATTCTGGGATATTCCACTCGATTTCGACACGCTCGCCGCCTGTGGTTCGATGGCCGGCTCCGGCGGAGTCATCGTCCTCGACGATTCCCGCAGCATGTCGTGGGTGCTCAACAATCTGAATGCTTTTTACGCCCACGAATCGTGCGGCCAATGCACGCCCTGCCGCGAAGGGTCTGCCTGGATGAAAAAAATCTCCGCCCGAATCGTCGCTGGGGAGGCTTCCCCACAGGATGTCGCCACCCTTGAAAGTATCGCCTATCAGATCGACGGCCGCACCGTCTGCGCGTTTGGCGAAGCCTCGTCCTGGCCGGTCGAGGCCATCCTCGCCAAGTTCCGCGATGAAATCCTCGCCGATACCCAAACGGCCATCGACCGCCAACCCCAGCATCCGGAAGCCCAGGCCCAGCGCCGCTTCCTCACGGCTCGTGGCAGCGCCCCGTGACCGCCGTGCGCTCAAAAAAAACCGACCAGCCCTCATACGGCGACCGACTTTCTTTCACTGATTGAGTCTTTATGAAATCCAAGCGACTGACCTCATTCTTGACGGCACTTGCCCGCGTGCTGCTCGGTCTTTGGTTTGTATACAGCGGGGGAGTGAAAATTTTGGTTTCCGGCCTCGATCGATTCACGCGTGACATCTCGAATTACCGACTCGTCGGACCGCCTCTTGACATGATTGCCGCTTATACCGTGCCGTGGTTCGAAATCATCGCCGGCGCTTGTTTGGTTCTGGGTCTCCTTCGTCGCGGGGCACTCCTCACTCTTGCCGGCTTGGTCGTCGTCTTTTGCACCTGCATCGGCTGGGCCTGGGCTCACCAACTCGACATCTCCTGCGGCTGCCATGGCGGCAACGCCCCGATCCAGTACTGGAACAAAGTCGCCGAATTTACAGGCTATTTCCTCCTCCTCGCCTGGCTCTGGAAAAACGAGCGCAAGCAATCTTTGGATAGTGTCTCTGTCCCTTAGTGCGTTTTCGCGATGCTGCGGGGTTGTGCTGAGGCGGATCTAATCTTTGGATAGTGTCTCTGTCCCTTAATCCCTTATTAAACGCAAGCAATCTTTGGATAGTGTCTCTGTCCCTTAGTGCGTTTTCGCGATGCTGCGGGGTTGTGCTGAGGCGGATCTGGCAACATCGATGCGAATCCGGCGGACCCGAAGCCTTGGCAATGCGCTAGGATTTGGGGGCCAAAATTCTTTGGCGCAACAAGTGATCCGTGAGAACGAGAGTGGCCATGGCCTCGACGATGGGGACGGCGCGAGGGAGGACGCAGGCGTCGTGACGGCCCTTGCCGGTGAGTTCGGTGTTGTGACCGGATGAGGTGACGGTCAGTTGCGGGATCATGAGGGTGGCGGTGGGTTTGAAAGCCACGCGGAACAGGATATCCTCACCATTGGAAATCCCGCCTTGCACCCCGCCGGAGCGGTTGCAAGTGGTGCGGACGCGACCATCCGCCATGCGGAACGGATCGTTGTGATCGCGACCGGTGAGAAGGGTCCCGGCAAAACCCGAACCGATTTCAAAACCCTTGGTGGCGGGCAGCGACAGCATCGCCTTCGCAAGATCCGCCTCCAGCTTGTCAAAGACCGGCTCACCCAGGCCGGGCGGGGCGTGGCGAATGACGCACTCGATCACGCCGCCGACCGAGTTGCCCTCGGCCCGGACCGCTTTGATGCGCTCGATCATCGGTTCTATCAGGGCCGGGTCTCCGGTGCGGACGATGTTCGACTCGATGGCCGCGGCGGTGACAGCGGCGGGATCCACCGTGGCATTGAGATCCTGGATGGATTTCACCCAGGCGATGATTTCAATGCCGGGATGCAGGAAATCTAACACCTGGCGGGCAACGGCGGCGGCGGCGACGCGGCCAATGGTTTCGCGGGCGGAGGCGCGCCCGCCACCGGACGGCGCGCGGATGCCATATTTGGCGTCATAGGTATAGTCGGCATGGCTGGGCCGATAGATTTCCGCCATGGTGTCATACGCTGCGGGCAGGGCGTTCGTATTGCGGACGAGGATGGCGATCGGGGTGCCGAGGGTGAGTCCGTCATGCACGCCTGAGAGGATTTCCGCGGTGTCCGGCTCGATGCGCGGGGTAACGATCTCGGATTGTCCGGGGCGGCGGCGATCGAGCTCCCGTTGGATGGCGGCGAGGGACAGCGGGATGCGCGGTGGGCAGCCATCAATGACCACGCCCACGCCACCGCCGTGCGACTCGCCAAAGGAATGGATGCGGAAAACCTGACCAAAGGAGGATGACATGCAGACGAGGGTAATCGGAGATTGACGCGGGGCAAGCGGGAAGGATGAGGCAGGCACGATGCAGTTCTAAATCACCACCACCAGCCATGCCGTCATGCCCGTCGCTTGAAATCCTTGAAATCGATTGCTCACTGCGGCGCGGGGACGCACAGTCCCGCGCGTCCGACATGCCGCGCCCTCCCAAAAAGTTTGTTGCCGTTCCTTTTGTCTATCATCAGGAGATCGAGTTGACGATTGACGCGCTGACCAATCTGGGCGCGGGCGTTGGACGGGTGGACGGCTGGGTCGTGTTTGTTCCCTTTGCGCTTCCGGGCGAAACCGTGATGGCCCGGATCTATCGGAATGACAAGAATTGCTCTCACGCCGACCTGATAGAAATCCGTGTCGCCTCGCCGGACCGTGTCGCGCCGGTTTGCCCGATGTTCGGTGACTGCGGTGGCTGCCAATACCAACACCTTGCCTACGAAAAACAACTCGAGTGGAAAACCCGCCAGGTGGGTGAATTGATGCAGCACATGGCGGGCATTGCATTTCCGGTGAACCCATGTGTATCTAGTAACCAGATCTGGCATTACCGCTCGAAGATCACCCCGCACTTTGACAAGGCGCGGGACGGCGAGGTCGGCGCCATCGGGTTTCTTGCGGTCGGTCGGCGTTCGCAGTTGGTGGATGTGCCCGAATGCGTGATTGCCATGGATGAAATCAATGCCGCATTGCCCGCCATTCGCGCGAGGATTCGATCGATGGCGGACACTTTTAAACGCGGGTCAACGCTGTTGCTTCGAGCGACCGGGGGCGGCGTGGTGACCGATTTCAAGGCGACCGCCACCGAGCCGGTGGGTACCCTGACATTCCAGTTTCTTGCCGGGGATTTTTTCCAGAACAACCCATTCATTTTGCCCGCGTTCACCGGGTATGTGGCCCATCAGGCCGCCGGCGGTGGCGCGCGATTTTTAGTGGACGCCTATTGCGGATCGGGATTGTTCGCGCTGAGTTTGGCGGCGCATTTTGAACGGGTGGTGGGCGTCGAGGTGTCAGAAACCTCGTGTGAGTGGGCGCGCCGGAACGCGCAAACTAACGGCATCGCCAACGCCGCATTTCTCACCGCCTCGGCCGAGGCGATTTTCGGGCAAGTCGATTTCCCGGCATCCGAGACGGTGGTGGTGATTGATCCGCCGCGGAAAGGATGCACCCCGGAGTTTATCGGTCAGCTCGTGCAATTCGGGCCGGGCCGGGTGGTTTATGTGTCGTGTGATCCCGCCACGCAGGTGCGAGATCTCAAACAGTTAGGCGAGGGCGGTTATCACCTGATAGAAGTGCAGCCCATGGATTTATTCCCGCACACACGGCATCTCGAGTGTGTGATGACGCTGGTGCTCAATCCATGTATTTGACCACGGCTGCGGCAAATTCCGAGCACTTGACTTCGGTGGCGTCATCCATGAGGCGGGCAAAATCATAGGTGACGATTTTGGCACCGATGGCACCGTTGACGCCCTTGATGATGAGATCGGCGGCTTCCGTCCATCCCAGATGGCGCAGCATCATTTCACCCGAGAGGACGAGCGAGCCCGGATTGACTTTATCGAGGTTGGCGTATTTGGGTGCGGTGCCGTGGGTGG
>CAIYYV010000257.1 GCA_903930425.1 Akkermansiaceae bacterium
GAAACGCAGCCTGAAATGGGATCCGGTCAAAGAGGAATTCATCGGGGACGACGAAGCCAACCGCTTGCGTTCCCGCGCCATGCGGGCACCGTGGCAGGTGTGATCCTCAAAGAAGAGTTTTCAGTGATTCTCAGAGTGTCAGTGGCTTGATGCGGCTGCTGGCATTCATCTTGTCATTTGAACACAACGCCATCGACCTCCACCATCATGAAAACCATGTTTATTGTTCCGCTCTGCGGAATGCTCGCGCTTGGACTCTCTGCGGCTGGCAGTCGCGCCGCTGACCCGATCACCACCCAATCGTTGTTAGGCGAAATGCTCGACCTTGCCGGCATGGCCGAGTTCCCCTCCCCTGCTTACACCTGCAAGCAGTTTTCATCGTATGACCGCGGGGCGAAGTCGCCGACCGAGAACTGGTTTGCCAACGGCGACTGCGGCCAGTACCTACGCGTCGAGGAACGCGCCGGCCGCAAGGAGTACGTGATGATGGATACCGCCGGACCGGGAGCCATCGTCCGCATTTGGTCGGCCAATCCGGCTGGCACCTTGCGCATCTATCTGGATGGTTCCGACCAGCCCGCGCTTGAGTCGCCGATGGCCGAAATCCTCGGCGGCAAATATCCCGGCCTGCCGCGCCCAATCGCGGGTGAATATAGCAAGGGTTGGAATCTTTACTATCCGATTCTCTATGCCAAACACTGCAAGGTGACCAGCGACGCCGGCAATTTCTACTATCATGTGAACTACCGCACCTACGAGGCCGGCACGGCCGTCGAGTCGTTTCGCGCGGCTCAGATTGCAGAGCTTAAGGCGGCGACCGAGGCCGTGATCGCACGGCTGAATGCGCCTGCTTCAGATGCCGCCGGCACCGTTCCCTTCACCGTGAAGGTCGACCCCGGCCAGTCCTCCGTGCTCGCCACTCTCGTCGGCTCCAAGGCGATCACGCAATTCAATGTCCAATGGCCCCCATCCGCCGATCGCGACGAGCCAACGTTGCGCTCGACCGTAGTGGAAATGACTTTCGACGGAGAAACCACCGTCGTCGCCCCGCTGGGTGACTTTTTCGGCACCGCCCCCGGTTTGAATGCTTACGGGTCCCTGCCCCTGAGTGTCGGCAAGGAGGGTCGTCTCGAATGCCGGTGGGCCATGCCGTTTGAGAAATCCGCCGAGATCCGCGTTCGCAACCTCGGCAAGTCACCGGTGGCGTTCACCGGCAGCCTGCTCGTCGTGCCGCGCCCGTGGACGGACCGGTCGATGCACTTCCACGCGAAATGGCGGGCCGCGTTCGACGTGCCAACCGAGCCTAAAATCGACTGGAATTATCTCACGGCCAAGGGCCGTGGTGTTTTTGCCGGGGTGGCCTTTGCCATCGACAACCCGGTGAAGGATTGGTGGGGCGAAGGGGACGAGAAGATCTATGTCGATGGCGAGAAATTCCCCAGCCATTTCGGAACCGGCACGGAAGACTACTATGGCTATGCGTGGTGCTTTCCCGACCTGTTCGTCCATGCCTATCATAACCAACCGCGCTGCGACGGCCCCGGCAACTTCGGTCGCACCAGTGTGAACCGCTGGCACATTATCGACCGCATTCCCTTCACGCAGGATTTCCGTTTTGACATGGAACTCTGGCATTGGAAAAAATGCCAAGTCAACCTGTCCGTGGTGGCTTATTGGTATGCCCGGCCCGGCAGCCTCGATGGCTTCCAGCCCGCAACCGCCGCCGATGTCGTCCTGCGGCCGGTGCCGGAACTCCAGGTCTTCAAAGTCA
>CAIYYV010000258.1 GCA_903930425.1 Akkermansiaceae bacterium
CGACCGAGATGCCGCCGACCGGGCGGATCAACGGGACCCCGGCATCCAGCATCGCCATCGTGCCGGCGCAAACCGAAGCCATCGACGTCGACCCATTCGACTCGGTGACTTCCGATGAGACGCGGATGGCATACGGGAAATCCGCCTCATCGGGGAGGACCGGTTCGATCGAGCGTTCGGCGAGCGAGCCGTGGCCGATTTCGCGGCGGTTGATGCCGCCCATACGACCGGTTTCACCGACGGAGAAAGGAGGGAAGTTATAGTGAAGGATGAAGCGTTTGCAATCCTCGCCGCCGGCATAATTGTCGAAGCGTTGTTTTTCATCGGCCGGGGCCAATGTGGTGATGGCGAGTGCCTGGGTTTCTCCGCGGGAGAACAATGCCGATCCGTGAACGCGCGGCAGACTGCCGACTTCACCGTAAAGCGGACGCAGATCACCGATGCTGCGGCCATCGGCACGCACGCCTTTTTCCATGATGGAAATGCGGAACGCTTTTTTCTGGAGATATTCGAATGCCTGCTCCACATCGAAGTCAGTGGCTTCCGGCGCACGCTCCTTGATGGCGGCCTCCACCTCATCCCGCAAGGCCCCGACTTTCTTGGCCCGCTCGGTCTTGGTCGGCGCGTAGATGGCGGCTTCAATCCTGGAACCCGCAATCTCATAGGCAATCTCTAGCAGATTATCCTTGGCAAGGATCTGGCTGAATTCGCGTTTTTGCTTGCCTGCGAGACGGACGAGTTCCTCCTGCAGGACGACGAGTTTGCTCACGGCCGCCTGGGCGAAGTGGAGCGCCTTGATGAATTCTTCTTCGGGCAGCTCATCTGCCTGGCCTTCGATCATGATGACATCGGTCTTATTGCCGACATAGATGAGGTCGAGGTCGCTGTTAGAGCGCTGGTCGTGGGTCGGGTTGATCAGAAACTGACCGTCGACACGGCCGACGCGCACGGCGCCGATCGGGCCGGCGAACGGAATATCCGACAGGCAGAGGGCGGCGGAGGCACCATTCATCGAGAGGATGTCCGAGTCATTTTCGCCATCGGCGCTGAGCAGGATCGCAATGATTTGGGTGTCGTAGAAATAACCTTTCGGGAAGAGCGGACGCAGTGGGCGGTCCGTCATGCGGCAGGTGAGGATTTCTTTTTCGGTGGGGCGACCTTCCCGTTTGAAGTAGCCGCCGGGGAAAACACCGGCAGCAGAGGCTTTTTCCTTATATTCCACCGAGAGGGGAAACCAGGTTTGGCCGGATTTCACCTTGGTGGCGGAAACGGCGGTGACCAAGATGATGGTGTCACCGCAGCGGACGGTCACAGCACCGTCGGCGAGTTTGGCAAGTTTGCCGGTTTCGAACGTGATCGGACAGGTGCCAACATCGCTCGTGAGTGTATGGATATTCATAATAGTTCTTTTTTCTTCTTTCTTCTTTGTTTGTGCATGCAGCCCGCACGGCAGGGTGCCGGACGGGCATTCGGTTATTGGGGCAAGCTTCGCCGTGCGTGTCTAACGGAACGGTGAATGGGCTTGTCTTGCGTCCCGGGCGGATTGTGTGCCCGGGGCGTTTCGCGCACCAACGACAGGGAATTCCCCCGTGGCTAGCGAGCGGAAAGCGGATAGCGATTAGCGACGAAGGCCGAGGCTTTGAATGACTTGGAGGTATTTCTCCTCGGAGCCATTCTTGATAAAATTCAGCAATTTACGGCGCTGGGAAACCATGGTGAGGAGTCCGCGGCGGGACGAGAAATCCTTCTTGTGGATATTCAAGTGATCCGTTAGATGAAAAATCCGCTGGGTGAGAAGGGCCACTTGATAGGGGGCGCTGCCGGTGTCTCCTTCGTGGAGTTGATAATTTTTGAGGTTAATTTCTTTTTCGCTCATGGTCGTAGGGGATGGATCCAGCGTGTGCCAGACCGTCCTTGGTTGAGGGTTGGGCGGAAGGGACGCCCAAAGCCAGCGGGTTTGCAAGATAAATGCGGATCACGGCCGAAGAATTTCCGGTGTGACCGGTTTCAGGGCGGGAATGGGATCGTGGTTTCCGGCATTCCCGGTCGGCGACCTGCGCGCGATGACCACCCGCCGTTAGCGCGCGTTTCGCGGGTCGGGAGATTGACAAACTTGACTCGACACACAAAAAAGCCATTGATGGCGCGCATGAAACTGACCTTGTGGGCATCCCTGGGCACGGCTTTGGCTTTGTCCTGCGGCATCATACAAGCCGAAAAACCCGCAGGGCCGCAGGCCGCGCCCGCGGAATCCGAAGTGCTTGCCGAGTCGATGCCGCCGCAGGTGCTGGCCTCGGCCGTGGCCGCCGTCGCAAAGCTGGGAGACGAGGTGATCCTCGGGCGCTATCAGATGGCGGTGGAGCGCATGAATCCGATCTGGAAGGAACGCGCCGCGAAGCGCATGGGTGGGATGGAGGCACTCGAGGCACAGTTGGCCACTGTGCCGGCACAGATGGTGAAGCAGGGGATCAGCATGATTTCATTCAAACCGCAAGGGGCACCGCGCTCGTATGAGGTGTCCCCCGGCACGAAGGTCGTGAAACAGAATGGGGTGGACGTGGAAAAACTGGTTTTCACCAAGTGGTTGGTGTTAGTGCCCACCGTGCGCAAGATCCGCATTTTGAGGGAAGGGAACCCAAAACCGATCGTGATTGAGGGCATCGGCTATCAGGTCGCCATTTCCGACAAGGGAAAAAACGACTGGACCTTCATTGACGGGGCCGGCCTCCAGTTGAATGATTTGCGCGGGTTGTTCATCACGCTCCCACAAAATTTGGAGTTACCACCCGTAAAACAATACGAATCCCGTTAGAAACCAGTGACCACATCGAGAAAAAAACAAGCCGTTGAGCAAGCCGCGCTGCATCGCAAGCTGATGGCGCTTTGGAAGCGTGGGCAGAGTGATTATTGCGAGGTGCGCGGGTCGGACATTCACGGTCGCGGGGTTTACGCGTCGTGTTTCATTCCTGAAAACACCCGCGTCATTGAATATCTAGGAGAATTGATAGACAAGCAGGTCAGCAAGCGCCGCGGGCTTTCGCAGCATGCGAAGTCATTGGAAACCGGGGATGCCGCAGTGTATATCTTCACTCTTTCGAAAAACTTTGATCTCGACGGCAACGTGCCTTGGAACACGGCGCGGCTGATCAATCATTCGTGCTCACCCAATTGTGAGGCATGGATTCATGGCCGCCGGATTTTCATTCACTCATTGCGCGACATTGATGCCGGGGAGGAGCTCTCTTTCGATTATGGTTTCGAAGTCGATTGTTACGAGGATCATCCATGCCTCTGCGGCGATCCGGAATGCGTCGGCCACATCGTCAGCCGCGAGCAATGGCCCGAACTCCGCGCACGACTCAAAACCAAAGACCATCCGAATCATTCTCAAATGAACCATGCCTCCGCCTCGTAAGTCTGTCGGCGGCCCGTCATCCCAGCGGCCCGTCAGTCAGCACCTGATTCCCACCCGGCTCAAGCTGAGTGATCAGGCGGTGGAATTTTTGCGACAGGGGCTTCGGCAAAATCGGTGGAAGGACATCATGCCGTCAGAGGCGGAACTTTGCCGCGAGTTGAATATCAGTCGTGTCACTTTAAGGCGGGCACTTGCATTGTTATTTGCCGATGGGAGTTTGCGGCCCGGTGGGCGTGGCGGACGCCATGCGATTGTGTCCAATACCAAAACGCGGAACCTCACATCGCGGCCGATCATCGCGATGCATGGCAATTTGGTGCGGGTGCTCAGTCCACAGCCGCGTTTCATTATTTCGGGAGACACGCAGATTATTTTTCAAACCATGAGTGAAACTCTCGGGCGGGCGGGTTGGCACCTCGAGTTCGAACATCACCCGGGCCTGTGGCGTCTGAAGCGCCCTGCCGCGCTCTTGCGCAAACTCACGAGCCAACCTCATGTCGTTGGCTGGTTACTCTATCGCTCCACCCAGGCGGTGCAGGAATGGTTTGCACGCTCCGACATCCCGGCAGTGGTGTTAGGCGGCGTTTTTCCGGGAATTTCCATCACCAATGCCGAGTTTGATTTGGTGGCCTCCTGCCACCATGCAGCGGGGGTTTTCGCCTCGCGCGGCCACCGGCAGATGGTGTTTCTCACCATCGAGCATGCCACTGCGGGCGATCAATCCAGCGCCCATGCCTTTTTGGCCGGTGCTGCCGCCGTGGGCGCGGCCGCGACCATTGCAACCTATGATGACACCGTGCCCGGTCTTTGCCGCTTGCTCGACGGGTTGTTGATGTCCAAGCCTGTTCCCACCGCCTTTTTTGTCGCTTTCCCGAATCACGCCCATGCCACCATCGGCCATCTCACTCGTCGCGGATACACCGTGCCCAGCAGGGCATCCGTCATCTCACGCCTCGACGCCCGGCTCTTGAGTGAAAGCATCCCGACCATCGCACGCTACAAAATGGATGCTGAGCGCCTTGGCCGAGGCCTTGCCCGCTTGCTCAATCAGTCGATCAACAACCCCGCGAAAAACGCGCCGACGCGCTTTGTCGTCATGCCCGAATTCATCGATGGCGAAACCGCAGTGGCCCAGCCAAATGCTGGGCTGTTAGGAGAAAAATAGCGGGTTGTCCATGCGTTTACCAGTTCTCGGTCAGTTCGACCATGGTTTCGTAATTGCGCATCGTCACGGGTGACAACTCACGGCCGTAGGGTGAGGCGGATGGCAACAGAACAAATCCGCGACCCTCGCCGGCGGTGCCTTCATCGAGCGCGCGTTTCACCTTTTCCGCGAAGCGCGCCGTCGGCAGCATTTCGATGTCGGCGATTTCCAGGTTGCCGAAGAGGACGAGTTGCTGACCGTGCCGTTGGCGCACCTCGCCCAATTCCATATCGCCTTGGGGCGGTGGCTCGATGGGGTCGAGCGCATCGGCACCCATGCCGGCGATCAGGTCGAGGATATTTTTGATCCGCCCATGACAATGGACGCGCGCATAGCCGCCATGGGCGTGAATCTCACGGATCATCGGCTCCACATAACGGACGACATATTCATCAAACAAGCGCGGTGGCAGGTAGGGTTCCGAGGCGTATTCGGGACCATAAATCCTCCACAAATGACCGGGAAACCGGCGACTTACCTCGGCGGTGCGCGGGTGAATGCGCCGCGCCATTTTTTCTAACAACTGATGGAACAACTCCGGCTCGGTGAATGCGAGCACCGCATAATCCTCCATGTTGAACAACGCGGCCGCCGCGCATAGCGGGTCCTCGGTGTCCACCATGACGATCCCGCGGTCGCCGAGGGCGGTCTCCTCCGCTTCTAACGGACTTGTATCGACCCGCTCCTCGAACACCTCATCGGGGATGGTGAGATAGGCTTCAAGATCGTCGGAATCCTTGAGCAGATGTTCCAGTGTCCAGACGGTGTTGATTTGGCGGTCGCGCTTGGTGACCTGCGTCATTGTCCGCCCGCCGACTGACAGCACGGTGCGCGTGACGCGCGACTCGCCGTCATCCGTCGTCACTTCCTGGAAAAACTCATTCCAGCGCGCGCTCACCGACGAACCGGTCGGGTCGATCGAGCGGGCGCGCACCGGGCTCATGGTGCGGATGATGTCAGTATGGTTTTCGGCGAGTTGGATCAGTGGTTGCCAGTCGGGCGCGTTGAAGATGTTGTAGGGATCGGGATCGTTGGGATCCATCTTGAATCCGCCAATCTCGTAGAAGCTCACCGGGGGGCGGTCAACTGCATCGCCTTTCAAGGTCGCCATCAATCGTTCACGTCGTGTCATTATCATTTGCTTCGTTAGAATGCTGGGGAATCCACCGGTGGATTCAAGTGGAATCTCAAGGAAGCACTCGAATCCGGTAAAACCTTGAGGAGTTTGGTCCGGGTGTCGCTGACTTCGTTAACATGCCTCCCGTCCCTGGAATCGGTGCGTCGTTCGTGTCATGGAATCCGCCTCTCAGATCGTCGGATGTTTGAATGGCATAACTCTTGCCGACTTTGCTGGGCCACTGCAGCATCAGATGATGGTCGATGTCCATGGCTGCGCTGGTGATTTGAAACACGTCCATAGAATCTGTTGGGTCGGTTCCGGCCAGATATTCATGCAGATTATTTTGACCGTCGTGATCCCAGTCGTAATCCGCCGCACCCCGCGGGTTGGTGGTGCTGTTGAAGTGTGCGGTTTCCCATGCGTCCGGCATGCCGTTGTCATTGGCATCCAGATCAACCGCGGTCAGTGGCGTGACCTGCAGATAGTCGATGCGTGGATTGCCTGTAGTCAAGCTGATGGCTCGCACTGTGTTCACCCCGGCGCTCAGAGTGACTTGGAGTGGCGCGGAATCCGCGTAGATCCCCCAGACCATCCCGCTCAGGATTGGCAGTGAATAGCTCGCAGCCACGACCACGCCGTTCACCTCGATCTTCATCGGCCGGTCCGTGCCGCTGCCCAACGAGTAACGGATGACCAACTCATGTGATCCCGCGCCGAATGCCGTGATGTTCCATTCCACGTAGTTGCCCGCTATGTTATAGGAAGCGTCCAAATAAGTGCCCTTGTTCACCATGCCGCTAATGGTCGCGCTCTCTGCCTGATAGATCACCGGGTCGCCGGTGGGTGGTGCCGCTGCCGTCGTCGCGCTGGCGGGTTCGCTGCCAACCGAGACATTACCTGCCGCGTCTCTTGCTTTAACCGTGTAGCTATACAAGGTTGATTCGGATAGATCGGTGTCGGTGAATTCCGTGCTTGTCGGGCTGCTCACCAGCGATCCGTTTCGATAGATATCATACACGGTGACGGCGACGTTGTCGGTTGAGGCGTTCCAGGTGATTAGGATGCTGTTGCTGGATTGCGCCTCTGCGGACACGCCGGATGGCTCCGACGGGGCCTGAGTGTCCGAAAGGCCATCCTCCGGACTGATCGTGACGTTCGCAGTGCCCGATGCCGGAATGTTGACTTTCACGAGCACGGCGCTGTTAGAGCCGCTGTTGTAATCATACTGTGCGAGAATCTGTCCGCCGGTGACTTTGTAGTCCAAGGCCGAGTGTTGCATGAGGAACCTGACGCGTCCGTCATGGAAATTGGCGGCAAGATCGTTGGTGATGGCGGCCGAGTTGGTGGTTGCAGCACCGTCGTTGGCTGCGGCATATTGGCAGCGGAGTTTTGCGGTGGTGCCGCTGTTCATCATCTGGAACCAGGGGTTGCTGATGTTGGTGCACGTCCAACCGGTCGTGGTCTTGTCGAAATTAAAAAAGCCGACGGCGCACTTGTTACATGCCTGCTGGGTTTCGATGATGCGATATGGACTGGTCTGAATCATCTTGTTCACATGACCGTGACCGACTAACATCAGGCTTGGATACTGACCTGCTGGCGGCAGCCAATCATTGAAGCCCACAGAGGTATGCTGGCCGAACAAGCGGTATTTGATGGCCGGATTGTTGAACGAAGCCGTGTAGTCATTCTTCAACCAGGTGGTATAATTATCCGCGTTGTAGTCTTTCTGGCATATATAGAAAGATCCCATGGTGATGGAATAGGTTTCGACGCCGAAAGTGAGGCGCCAATCGGCGTCGGTGAGGGTGTCGTTGTTGCCACGGGTGACAATCACAGGAACGCCCATGCCCGACATGTGGTCCTTGTGGTGCTCATAATTCGCCTTGTTCGCAAAATTATTATCCAACTCGTCACCTGTGTCGAAGAGGAATCTAGGGTTAGCCAGGCGAATCGCCGGCGCGTGCCATTCCAGTTCTAGCAGTGACCCGTGGGTGTTGCGCATGCCCGTCACGAGATCTGTTGGATCGGCACCTTCCGCCTGTGGATCGGCATAGTGCATGAAATAGAAATCGGTTTCGAACGAGTTAATGATGGCTACAGCATTTTTGTTAGTGGCGGTTCCACCAACCGGGTGGGAGATGACGAGTTGATGGGCTTCGGGTGGGGCGTCAGGTGGAATTCTGACTGTTAGGAGGTATCCAGCGACGGTGTTATGATCGATATAGGTTCCGTATTCAGCGTGTTCCACGGTGGCGGTCCAGGATTGCAGATCATTTTTTAACAGAGCCGACCACTGGTTGGCATCGAGTCCGGCAGCGTTCTTGACCTCCACTTGAACGACGCCCCCTGGTTCCACAAGAGCAGGCACACCGAAGTTGGGGCGAGCGATTGTGAGGGCGGCGAGCCATCCCGGCCATGTGCACGGCAGGGCGAGAAGGATCGCTCGTGCGCCTCGTATTCGGCATCGAAATATGCTTGTTGCCGGTTTCCAATTCATCGGTGGTTCAAATTCCGGAGTTTTGTTCCGGCTTTTTTTCTAACGGAATATCAGCGGTGTCGCTGAAATTGTTCTGCATACCCGTGAGGGCATGGATGCCATCGCGCTTGCGGGTGGCGTTCGACCGTCGTTGCAGCGGGTTTCCTCCGGTGTCCCGGGTTCCTGCGGTGAGGCGGCAGACGACATCCTGTGCGGGCCACGGAGCGGTGAGCGTTCTAACACCGCCGCCATTCACGGTGCCTCCTTGTGCCGTGACGCCATCGAGGCAGCGGAACCATTCGATCTGGAAAACTCCGGAAGCGGCGCATAAGTCGAGGGAGAACGCTGCGGTTCGGGATGCGTGGACATTCGCATCGGCGCCGGCCCCCGCAGCATTCGGGTGATAGATGATATATTCCGAGGTGCCGTTGTTGCA
>CAIYYV010000259.1 GCA_903930425.1 Akkermansiaceae bacterium
GCAGATAGATCGCGTTCCACCCGCCCTTGAGCGTGTAACTCGTGTTCTGCCACTGACCGTGGACCACGCCCACGCATAAACCGGCCAATAACACCCACAGCCAGCCACCCAGTCGCAGCCGCGCCGTCGAATATGCCATCATTGATTTCAGGTTCATATGATATAAAGGATTCTCACGTGTTTCCGCTTTCCGCTTTCCGCCTCATCGAACCGTCAGCCGAAAGAATTCGCGGGTGGCGGAACGCGGTGCGCTGAAGGCGGAAAGGATGCCCACTTGAGTGGCTTGATAGGATTCACGGCCCGCACCGGGCGCGCCCACGGCGAATGCCACCCGCGTCCAGGTCCGCATATCGAGTGTGCTTTCGATGGTGTAAACCTTGCCAGTGATCGCATAAAACTCGAAGCGAACACTCTCAGGCAGCTTCTCCTTGAGCGCTAGGCTGAAGGTCGAGGCGGCATCCCCGGCAAAAGTGCCCGCAATATACGCCTGCAAGTTCGTCAAACCATTATTCTGAAAGTGGCCATACAGGCCACCTAACAGACTGAGATCCCATTTGCCGTCGGCGTCTGGATAAATCCCTGCCAAATACAACTGCCATTCCTCCCACGCATCGGGCAGCCCATCCTTGTTGGCGTCCTCACCGAGGTTCAGGTCCAGCCGTGTCCGCTCCCCGCCCTTGCCCGCCTTGAGCGTGCCGTTCACCTCGATCGGATAGAATAACACCCCGTTCATCGACACTACCAGACTGAATTCTCCCAGTGCGGCGATCGCCTTGTCACTGTAGAAAACGGTGCCGCTGCGTGCCGCATCAATGCGGATGTTCAGCTCATAGTTCTGATCCAGCTGGCCGTCCGTGATCGGCGTGCGCCCAATCTCAACCCCGCCCTTGAGCAGGATGATCTCAGCCCCTTCAGCCGTGACCGTCTGCCCCAATTGGTCGCGAACCATCCCATAAAGCGTGTAATACGGCGCGGGCGGAAACGCCACCGCCGTGGACACGACCCCCAGCAGACAAACAAGCACTTGGGCAATATGTTTCATGGCGATTGAGGTGAATCTTTGAAATGGTATATTTTCAGGCGATCTGTTAGCGCCTCCATGGGACAACTCACTGGATAAGCAAAATACACGTCGACTGGCAAGAGGATTCCTCAAAAAATCGTTCATGACGCGCGTTGTAAGATCGCCCATCATTCCCTTGCTTCCTCGCATCGCACCCGTTTCATGCGGCATCCAGATGGCGGCAGGAAAGTAGACCGAAATGCCCTGTGAACCCTCAATTGCTTTGGGATTTTGGCACATGAGAGAGCATAAACGGGGAGCCGCGCAGGGGGAAAGGGCGATCTAACAGACTTTATTGCAACTTTGAAGGACCCCGGGCGGGCGGGCGTATAGGTCGTGTAGGCCTATGCCTACAAATCCGCAATTTTGTAGGCATAGGCCTACATGAAAAAAAATGAGTTGCGTCATTCCTGCGTATAGTCTTTGATTGGACCTGACTTTACGGTGCATGCAAATCCACACCCATCTAACTATCTAACAAAAGAACCCCGAATGATGAAAGCCAACGCCATATTCCTCGCCCTCTGGGCCGCCAGCCAACTTGTCACCCAGGCCCAAGTCGGCGTCGGCACCACCACTCCGGATGCCAGTGCCCAGCTCGACATCTCCTCCACCACGCTCGGCTTCCTGCCTCCGCGCATGACCCAGGCCCAGCGCGAGGCGATCGTCACGCCCGCCGCCGGGTTGCTCGTCTATCAGTTAGATGAGGCCGCCGGTCTGTATGGCTATAACGGCAGTGAGTGGACCCCGTTCAGCGGCACTGCAAGCGCGCTGACCTTCAGCACGCCATTGAGCCGCAGCGCCAACACCATCTCGCTCGCCACCGCTGGCACCGCGACGACCGGCGCGCTCAGCAGCACCGATTGGGGCACCTTCAACGCCAAGGAAAGCGCGCTGAGTTTCAGCGGCCCGTTGAGCCGCAGCACCAATACCATCTCCCTGCCTGCCGCCACCGGCTCCGCCGACGGCTACCTCGCCAGCGCGGATTTTTCTAACTTCAACACGGCCTACGGCTGGGGCAACCATGCCGCGGCAGGTTACCTGACCAGCTTCACCGAAACCGATCCGCTGTTTGCAGCGAGTTCCGCGCAGGGCATTGCCGCCGGTGACATCACGGCTTGGAACGCTAAGGTTGGCGGCAGCGGCACGGCTGGCTATGTGCCCATGTTCACGGCCAGCGGCACCATCGGCGACTCCGCCCTCTTCTCCGACGCCTCGGGCAACGTCGGCATCGGGACGGCGACACCGGCCTACAAACTCGATATTTCTTCTGCTTCTGGATCGGGTAGGCAAGATATGTTTCGCATTTTGGCGGGCAGCAACTCCATCGGAAACGGTGCTACTATAGTGCTTGGGTCAACTCAAACACATGCGGGTTATATATCTGGTTTGCAGACCGCCAGCAACACTGGCGATCTGACATTCGGAACTAATACCACTGGTGATTATGCTGAAAACATGCGTATCGTTGGAAGTTCCGGCAACGTCGGCATCGGGACAACAAGTCCACAGGCGAAGTTGCAAGTAGATGGAAGGGTAATTATAAACAATGCTGCTGCTCCCGGATTTTATGGACAATCAGCTGGCACAAATAAAGTGTATTTAGGGTATGATGGTGCAGGAACAGGATTGGAATTATACAATTTCACTTCTGCAAAATCACTAATGATACTTGATAATGGAGATTTAACTTATCCTGGAAATGTTGGCATCGGAACGACTACGCCGGCGTACACCCTGCACGTGAACGGCTCAGTGGCAGGCAC
>CAIYYV010000260.1 GCA_903930425.1 Akkermansiaceae bacterium
CAAATCCGTTGTAGTTCCTTGCAGATG
The DNA here is from genome assembly GCA_903930425.1 of Akkermansiaceae bacterium. Classification (GTDB taxonomy): domain Bacteria; phylum Verrucomicrobiota; class Verrucomicrobiia; order Verrucomicrobiales; family Akkermansiaceae; genus Luteolibacter. The sequence goes on from CAIYYV010000260.1 coordinate 28, forward strand.
AAACATACGCGCCGGCGGGAAACACAAGGAGGATGTCGCCCTCACGCAAGTCCGCTGGCAACTCGACCGCTTCACCGAAGATGTCGTGGGAATCACAGGTCGGCCCTGTCACGACATATTTTTTTGTTTTGCGCGAACGCGGTTGGGCCGCGACGACCTGATACTGAACGCCTGCATAAATCCAATAGAAACCCTGATTGATGCCGGAGTCCACATATACCCAGGCCTGATCGTGGCGCTGTACCACATCGAGCACGCGGCAAACCATCACGCTGGCATTGGCCGCAATGAACGATCCCGGCTCTGCATAAAGCAGCAGCCCCAATTCTTCCTTGAGAATTCGCACCATTGGAAGCAAAACATCCGCGATGTCTCGAAGCCGTGCATACTGATCTCCGCCATGTGCGGGAAAACCGCCTCCGATATTGATCGATCGCAGGGGAAATCCCTGTTGGATGCATGATTCGGCGATCTGCACCGCGTGTTGCAGTGCCCCGGACCACGATGCCAAATGTGCATTGTTCCACCCCACATGGAAAGCAAGGCCTGTGGGGGTGAGCCCCGCATCCCTTGCCGCAGAGCACAGGCCGATCACCTCACCGCCGGGCGCCCCGAACTTGTGATGAAGCTTCCATTCCGCGCCTTCATTGGTCACTTCGATCCGAACATACACATCGCTGTGCGGAGCATAGCTCTGAATCTTCTGCACCTCGCAGGCGGCATCGAAGGCGAAGGTGCGGACGCCGGCCCGGTACGCCAATGTGATGTGTGATGGGGATTTGACAGGGTTGCTGAAGATGACGTCACTGCTTGCGATGCCGGTATGGAGCAGCAAGCAGAGTTCATCAGCGGAGGCTGCTTCGAACCGTGCCCCCTGGTTGTGCAAACATCCCAATACTTCTGGGGTGTTGTTGGTCTTGACAGGAAAAAAAATGGCATCCACAGGGATCAGGTTGCAGAAGCAGCGATAGTTGTGCACGAGCAACGCCTGGGATGTCAAAATAAGTGGTGTCTCGCACCGGCCTTCCGACTGGATGCGATCCAGAAGCAGCAGCAGTGTTTCGGGGATGGCGGATGGCGCGTTCATGCCTTCGATGCCGCCATCATTACGAAACTCTCATAGGGCCGCTGCAATCCGGCCTCAGCCTCGACAATCTCATATTCAATGGTTGGGGAAAGGAATCCACACTTCGGCAAGATGCGGAGAAAGTCGTCTTCATCGATCTGCCGGCACAGAAAACGATGGTCACCTACCGGATAGTCTGGCGTGCGGCGAAGGAACTGGAAGATGAATCTCCCCCCGGGGCGCAGCAATGAGAGGATTTCTGACATTCCGGCTTCAAAGTCGATATGCGCTGGCAGAAACTCCAGGCAGTAATTGGCCATAAGAACGTCGTAGGAAGCCTTGGCGACTCCGTCAATGGGAGGATAGCCACCCAAATTGCAGTGAAGAAAACGGGCGATCTTTTGTTTGATGAGCTGTTCCCTCTTGCGGATATCGGCAGACGAAACGGCGGCGGGGTCTTCTAATACAAGGGTCTCCCGGATGTATTCCCGCCACGAGAAAACATCCGGTTTTCCTGCCATCCAGTCCTGGATCGCCTCGAAATTCGTAACTAAAGAATCGGCGACATGAATGGTCCGCACTGTAGGGGCGGCGGCGATAAATTGGTAGATGGTAGGCCCGCATCCGAAATCGAGCATGTCCGCATCTTCCGGACAGCGTTGGAACTGCCGCCATAAAAATTTTAGAATCGCCAGGTTCTCATCTCCCAGATATTCGTAATACTGCTTGACATAGACAGCGGGCTGGAAATTCTCGGTTGTGTGACACGCCTGGATGCTGTCCGCTCCGATGGCTTCAGAGCAGGAGCCTGTTGACCGTGTTGCCTGCATTGCCGTTCCTTTCATAGGATAAACGATCATGAATCATGCCGGATTCATTCCCAGATATGAAAATGACATTCATCCGCTTTAACTGATCACTACAGTTTAGTAATTGAGCCCGATGACGATCATACAGGCCGCGAAAAAAGCGGTCAGGGAAACTCCGAAACATATCCGATCAAAGCGCCGTGCCTCGTCGAAACGTTCTTGTTTTGCCAGCGAAAACGATCTGATGCCGGCCAGGGACAGCATTGCGAGGATGATGAATCCGGTAACGGTGATCTTGCGCAGCAGCGTTCCGGTGCCGTCCGGCACCTTCGAGGCAATGTCCATGTTGACAAAGACATAAGTCATCACGATCGTTGCATACATTGCCATGCGGGTTCCAAACTCATCGGGGCGCAGGAACAGAGCGCACAGACCGATGATCATGGAAATCACGATCGGCGCAAGCCCTTCAAGAATTGCGGAAGGCCTCGGACGCTCGATTTCGAGTCCGAATGTCACATGTGCATACTGAGTGGTACCTTGTTCTCTCGGGTCGCCGAAAGTGCTGGCATAGTCCACCGTCAACGCGTGACCTGAGAAACCGTGCCGTTCCCATCCCTGCACCCTTACGTCAGGATGCAGCGTGGTACTGTGATCATCGACCTTGTACAGGATATCACGAA
>CAIYYV010000261.1 GCA_903930425.1 Akkermansiaceae bacterium
AGCATTTCGAGTTGGCTGTCGAGCGAGGCGGATTTTTCGCCGATCGAGAGCATGTGGGTGACTTGGGAATCGACCGAGGTGTATTTGGCGAAGGCGGTGGAGAGGGGTACGCCGGAGTGTTCATATTTGTCGGCCGCAGTGCGGAGTTCCTCGTAAAACGGGGTGTTGCGGACGCTGTTGGCGGAAACGCGGATCGATTTGGCTAGATTGATGCCGTTGGAATGCAGCATCTTGATGGTGGAGAGGAAGGTCATTTGGCGCAGGCTCATGATGAGCAGGCGCAGCAGCCGCCATTTGGCCATGGCCAGGCCCAGAATCAGGGTACGGACCTTGGCGGAGCGGGCGATGGTGATGGCGGTGGCGATGAGGGCGATGACCACCACCGGCCACACCGCCTGGGTGAAGTGGCTGACTTTGAATGACAGCGCCGTCATGCCGTCGGGCTTGGCTCCGACGCCCCCCATCATTTGTTCGACTTGAGGGACGATTTTCACCTGTGAGGTGATGAAGGCACCGATCAAGACACAGATGATGATGCTGGGGGTGATGGTGGCTTTCTTCAACTGCTTGGAGAAATGCAATTCGCTTTTGAGGCGAATGGCCAGCGATTTGAAGGCCTGGTTCAGTTGGCCGGCATCGGAGCCCGCTTGGATGAGGCCGACAATGGTGTCGTTGAAGCGCCCGGTGCGGCGGAAGGCCTCATGCACATTCATGCCGTTGCCGATGTCCTCGCGGATGTGCAGCAACGCATCCACCAATGCTTTGTTAGGCAGGCCATGGCTGTAATATTTAAGGGCGTCGGCGGTGTTGATTTGGGCACGCAGCATCGAGGCCAGGCCGCGGAACAGATCGACCAGCACTATTTTTGAAAAGGGCGCGATCTTTTTCGGCTGGTTCAATGAGGCCAGGAGCGACTTCTTCGCGGTTTTGCCTTGCGCGATGGCTGCGGCGGCGCTTGCGATTGGAGGGGTGGGATCAGTCATCGGTGTAGGTCATGTCGATGACCTTGCTAACGGCGGCAAGGTCGGTTTTGCCTTCGCGCAGCAGGCGCAGGCCGCTGCGGCGGAGGTTGGGAAGGATGCCCTCTTGGGCCACATTGACTTCGAGTTCGTAAGGCGACATGAGGCCCTTGGAGAGCATGTCGGAGACTTTCGGGGTGATGGGGATGATTTCGAGGATGGCGGTGCGTCCGCTGTAGCCGCTGTTGCGGCATTCCTGACAGCCGCCTGATTTGGCGGCGAAGAGCGGCAGGGCGCCCCAGGACTCATCGAGGCAGAAGGTCTTGCGATCGAGTTCGCTGATGCCGGCGATGGCCTCCTTGCAGTAGGGACAGAGCAGCTTGACGAGGCGTTGGGCACAGGCGGCCTTGAGGGTTTGGGCGATTTTCCAGCGTTCGATGCCGAGCTGCTCGAAACGCTCGATGATTTGCGAGGCGCGCGGGGTGTGGATGGTGGTGAGCACCTTGTGGCCGGTGACGGCAGCTTCGATGGCGAGTTCGGCGGACTCGATGTCGCGGACCTCGCCCATCAGGATGATGTCCGGGTCGGAGCGCATGAAGGAGGCGATCATCGG
>CAIYYV010000262.1 GCA_903930425.1 Akkermansiaceae bacterium
CCGTCGCTTCAAATTGTGCGATGAGGCCCTTCGTTTCGATCATTCCTAGTGCTTGTCCAGCCATATCATTATTTCCTTTCTTGTGTTAAACGGTGAAAAATTTCAAAAGCTCCGTAACGGGACGCGCAATGACGTGAGAAGCAACGAGGTTGCCTACCCGGCTTGCCGCCTCCTTGCCCGCTTCAACGGCCGCTTTGACGCTGCCCACATCGCCCTGAACGATGGTGGTGATCAGCGCGCCGCCGATGGGTATCGATTTGATCAGTTGCACGTTCGCGGCTTTCACCATGGCGTCACTGGCTTCCACCAGGCCCACGTAACCCCGAGTTTCAATTAGTCCGATTGCTTCACTCATGTGTTTTGTTTGGTTGATATCTGTTGATTGATTGCTTGCTTGTTGTCCGTTGAAAAATGTGTGTCTCCGCCCTCAATGAGATGTCCGATGTTCCGCTATTGCTTCAATAATTCCACTTTCGTTGCATGCGTCAAATCACACGCGTTCGCCTCGTCCGTATCAATGTGAACCTCTAACTTGAATGATGGATCAACCCGGACCAGAAGATCATCAAATCGCGTAACACAGCCCGGCGAAATCACCCTTAACGTGATCCGATCCAAATGCCCGACCCGGTAAAATTGCGCGTCCGCCGGCGACATGTGGACATGCCGCGCCGCGCGGATGATCCCATTGCGCATCTCTAACATCCCCTTCGGACCCATGACGTAGCCGCCGGGCGTGCCCTCAATGTCTCCCGACATCCTCACCGGAACGTCAATACCGAGCTGAATCGCGTCCGTAATCGCCAACTCAATCTGCGTCAAATCCCGGCACGGGCCGAGAATCCGTAAATTCGGGATGATCCGCTTGCGCGGCCCCACCAGCGTCACCGTCTGCTGGGAGGCAAACTGCCCTTCCTGATAGAGCCACTTGTGAACCGTCAACTCCGCCCCTTTCCCAAACAATACCTCCACATTCTCAGGCGATATGTGCATGTGCCTCGCAGAACTGTTCACCCGTAACACCGGGGCCTTCGCGGGGGGCAATGAACTCCCAAGCTGTCCTTTGAGCACCTCGCGAACAAGGGACTCAATATGGGGTCGACTGCGAAGTAGGACGGCGCTCATCTCAATCAAGTGCGACAACTCTCGGGGAACTTATGCGCGAAGTCAATCATTTAAAAGGATTTTTTTCAGGCCTGTGAAAATGGCGGCTTTTCGGGCCACGCGCTTGGATTCAGAGCATGTGGACTGGGAGATCCTCGGATCCCGTGTGGCGATTCGGGCGGGCAAGCAGATGCGGAGCGAGCCGTTGTCCGGTGGCCTTGCAGTATTGTTCGGCACGCAGGGAAATACCCGCCTTCTCAAGCTTGCGCAGCGGCGTGTTCGTTAATAGCAAATCCACGCCTTCCCAAGGCATCAGGAAATACGGGACCACCCGATTCAACTTGGAATCCTCCAAACAAAAAACCGAGCGTCGACTCCGGCGCAAAACCGCTTGTTGCTGGGCAACGATGGCGGCCTGCGAGTTCCAAAGACCCTCTGAGTTCATGCCCTCACCCGAGAGAATCGCGAGATCAAAATCCCAGAATTCCAGACTCTTGATCGCCATGTCACCGAGTAAAACCGACTGGCGGGGAAGCAGCTGCCCGGCCACCAAAAACACTTCAATCCCGGCAATTCCTGCGAGAATTTCCGCAACTGGCAGACTCGACGTCACCACCGTGAGCGGCAGCACCGGCCGGGCACACAAGACCTCCGCAATCGCATGCACCGTCGTGCCGGCATCAAAAAACAAGGTGCTGCCAGACACAATGAAGGAGATCGCGCTCGCCGCGATCTTTTCCTTGCCGGCTCGCGACTGTTCGCGCCGTTCAGTGAATGATGGAAACCGACTGTCAAATTCCGAAATCGCTCCGCCGTAGGTGCGCTTGATCTTCTTC
>CAIYYV010000263.1 GCA_903930425.1 Akkermansiaceae bacterium
CTTCCACGATGGCGCAGGCCTCGTCTTCACCAATCCCGATGTGAAACTCTAACATACATCCACTCCTCAACACGCCCACCCGTATGACAAAAGATTTCCATCACATCGGCATCCCCACCACCCAACCGCAACCGAACGAAATTTATCTCGAAAGCGTCCAACTCTACATCACCGACGCCTCGCAAAACGCCCACCGTATCGAGTGGATTCGCGCCGAACCCGGTTGCCCATTCCCCGAGGTTCTCAAAACCACCGCCCACGTCGCCTACACAGTCGATAACCTCGAGGCCGCCATCGATGGCCAAAACGTCATTTGGCCGCCGTTCGAACCCTTACCTGGCATCCGCGTGGCCTTCATCCTCGATGAGGGCGCACCCGTCGAATTCCTCGAGTTTGCAAAATAATCACCCGCCGCAATGCCTCCATCATGCCCATGAAAAAATTCATCAATGATCCAAAAAACCTGACCCGCGAGCTGCTGGAGGGCTTCGCCATCGCCCATCGGGATACCATCACCCTGAAGTCCGAAAAAATCGTCTGCCGAAGCCAACCCAAACCGACTTCCAAAGTCGCCCTCGTCACCCTCGGCGGCTCAGGCCATGAACCGGCATTGAGCGGTTTCGTCGGACCCGGCGCTCTCGACTTCAGTGTCGTCGGCGACATCTTCGCAGCCCCCGGCCCACCAAAGGTGTTAGAAGCTCTGCGCATGGCCCACCGTGACGCAGGCATTTTGTTCATTGTGCTCAACCATGCCGGCGATGTCATGAGCGCTGACATGGCGGCAAAGATGGCCGACAAGGAGGGCATCAAATATCACATGATTCTCACTCATGATGACATCGCTCCCGGTGCCAATGCCCCTGCCGAGGATCGGCGCGGACTCGTCGGTTGTTGCCCGCTTTACAAAATCGCCGGCGCTGCAGCGGAGGCTGGTAAAAACCTCGAAGAGGTCGCGGCTATCGCCAATCGCTTCAATGACAATATGGCAACCCTCGCTGTGGCCATGCGCACCGCCACCCACCCAGCCAGCGGCCAAACCATTTTTGATCTCGCCGAAAATGAAATGGAAATCGGCATGGGCCAGCACGGCGAAGCCGGCACCGGCCCGAGCCCGATTCTCACTGCCGACCAAACCGCAGAGTTGATGTGCTCACGCCTCGTCGCCGCTGTCGGTGCCACGGCTGGCGACCGACTTTTACTGGTCATCAACGGAGCCGGGGCCACCACTCTCATGGAGTTGTATATTGTGCTCCGCGGTTGCAAAAAGTATCTTGATACTCTCGGCATCCATATCGCCGCAACCCACTGCGGCGAGTGGCTTACTGTCCAGGAGATGGCCGGGTTCCAGATGTGCGTCGCCAAAATGGATGACGAACTGTTAGCCTATTACCACGCTCCATGCCGAACACCCGCGATGACGGTCCCGTAACGCATGCCCGCACTCGCAGGTCTCGATCCTTGCTCCCTGACACGTAACTAGGCGCTCAGTCGATTCGCACTTCGGTCATTCAGCTGATTTCTTTTTGCAAATCGCGGACGCTCCAGAGGGTGCCGGCCGCGGC
>CAIYYV010000264.1 GCA_903930425.1 Akkermansiaceae bacterium
CACATTCGGCGGCCAGAGGCCGCCGCTCCTTGGGAAGAGACCAACGGCAAATCTCCCGACTCACATGACTGTGACAGGCGGCGGGCAGGATGCCCCGCGCCACGGTGGCCCGGGCATCCTGCCCGGTGGCCTCATCCTTAAGGATCAAGGACTCGCACAAAGCCTCAGAGACGCAAAGGAAGAAAGGATTTGGATTTTTTTGATTCTGAAAAACTTTGCGCCTTGGCGGCTTTGCGCGAAACACTCCAATCCGTGTGGATCCCTGTTCATCCGTGGTTCAAATGCTTCTGACCACAGAGTGCACAGAATGCCGGAGGCGATGTTCGCGCGTTCAATGTTCGATGTTCGATGTTCGCGCGTTCACGGGGTGATGGCCACCCGCAGGCGGGCGAATTTACTGGAGTCGGGAGAGCGTGGTATCCTCAGGGTGACGACGTCGAAGCCGTCGAGGTTATCCACCACCGTCACGCCGGGGTTATTGGCGACCGGGTCATTGGGGACTTCATAGACGTCGGGCCAGGTGTCGAGCGTGGTACCCACTTGGATGCTCAATGCGGTATCAGGGGTTTTTGATTGCTGAGCGCGATGGAAGGTGAAGACGATGTCACCTTCCGAGGTGGTGATTTTCGGCAGTTTGTCCAGATCATTGGCATCCTTGGTTCCGCCCAACACCCACTCGGCACCGTTGCTGACTCCGTCATTGTCGTAGTCGTCGGCGGAGGTGCCGGTGGGCGCATGGGTAGCCGCCCAGTCGGCATACCCGGGTTGCGAATTGGCCGCCACGGTCAAATTGCCTGAGGCTTCCGTAAAGGTCCAAGTGTGGGTGCCGTCGTTGTAGGTGTGAACCCCGGATGGCGCTTCAGTGAAGCCGACCAGCGAGAAGGACGTGCCGTAGATTGGAGCAGTCACATCGACCAAAGTCCAGGAATTGGTGGCGGTGGGATCGGCACCTGTGAGGTTCAGGCTGAATTTGCCGTTGAGGGTTGCCGCACCCGCGCCGGTGATCTTGTTATTCACGCCGTTGGCCCCGATGGTGAAAGCAAGCTGGGCACCGGCATCGTCGGTGAGGATGAGCGTGCCCGCGTTGACGGTGGTGTTGCCGGTGTAGGTGTTGGCACCGCTCAGGGTCATCGTACCGAGGCCGGATTTGGTCACCCCGGTGCCGGACACCGGGACCGAGACGGTGACGTTGTCGAGAGCGGCCGGTGTATCGAAGGTCACGTTGCCCATTGCCGCATAAATACCGTTGGTGCTGGTGCCCGAAATCGTGTTCGTCCCGTTGATGGTGATCGTCCGGTCTGGCATCCACAAGTAGCCGTTGGCGTTGGTGAAGGAAATGGTGCCGTTCGTCATGCCGATGGTCCAAGCATACATCGTGTGGATCGCGGAGCCGACGGCGAGGGTGCCGTTGATGGCCAGAGAGGCCGCATTGGCGCTGTCGCGCGTGAAGCCTTGCTGGATCTGGTTGTTGCTGCTGCCGCCGAGGGTGAGCGTGGCCCCGGAGGCAATCGTGATGCTTGATGTGCTAGGCAGTGATCCGCTGCCGCCAAGGGTCACGACGCCCTGATTGATGGTCGTTGGGCCGGTGTAGGTGTTGCTGCCGGTGAGTTGCAAAACCCCTGCGCCGTCCTTGATGATCGCGGCCCCGCCGTCCAAGTAATAGCTCAGCGGTCCGCTCATCAGCAGATCCACGCCCGGCGTCGCCCCCCCGGTCACGGTGCCGGCTGCGACATTGAAGGTGAGCGTGCCGCCGGTGCCAAGACGGGGCCTCAGGTTGCTGCTGATGACTGCGGTGGTGTCAGTAGCCAAGGTGTTAAGCACGGGCGTGGTGGTGAGGCCGAAATACCAATCCCAAGCTTGCCCGGTGATCGCGCCACCGGTCATCGTGATGGAAGTTGCAGCCGTGCCACTGTCCTGAGTCGTGGCGAAATTAAGCGTGCCGCCATTGAGGACGATATGGTTGACTGCGGTTCCGCTGCCGTATCCGAGCGCCCACTGTCCGCTGCCGGTATCGGCGGAGACGGTGGCTCCGGCGTTGATCGTCAGGTTGCCACGGATCACGCCGGTGGGGCCACCCGCGCCTGAGAGCGAGAGCGTGCCGCCATTGACGGTGGTGCCGCCGCTGTAGGTGTTGGTGCCGGTGAGGTTCATCGTGCCGAGGCCGGACTTGGCCACGCCACCTTGATATTGAAGGACGGTGGAAACGGCGACGGAGTCGGTGAGCAGCGGGGTGTCGAGCGTCAGGTTGACACCGCCAGAAATGCCGATTTTTCCGGCGCCGCCGATGGTGTTAGACGCGCCGTTGGCGGTGATGGTGCGGTTCGCAGAGATCCAATACGCACCTAAAACGTCACCCGCGCCGTTGGTGCTGGTCAGGGTGCCGTTGTTCAGGGTGATCGTGTTGGGATACATCGTGTGGGCGGTCGCGCTGGTCACCGAGAGCGTGCCATCGATGATCAGCGTGCCGGTGCCGTTGCGGTTGATCTGGATCTGGTTGTTAGCGCTGCCGCCGAGATTGAGGGTGGCCCCGGAGGCAATCGTGATGCTTGATGTGCTGGACAGGGTGCCGCTCCCACTAAGGGTTACGACGCCCTGATTGATGGTCGTTGGGCCGGTGTAGCTGTTAGCTCCGGTGAGGGTCAGCGTACCGGTGCCGACCTTGGTCAAGCCAAGGATTGAGGTATTGTTGCTTGCCCAATTGTTCATCATGATGCCGGCAAAGGTGATCGAGGTATTGAGTGCCCCCACCGAGAGCGTGATCGCGTTGCCGGTGTCGGGATTCCCCCAAATTCGAGCTTCGGCGCCGCCGGAGAGTGCGCCTGCGTTGAAGGTTCGGGTGATGTTAGATTCATTGTCATAAAAACCCAATGCACCGCTCAAGTTCAGTTTCATCGTGGTGCTGCCGGTGTTGCTCGACCTGGCCCACCAACTGCAACTGCCGCCGATGGTCAAGGTGCCCGAAAACCCGGAAAAGTCGCCGCTCCAGAACGACTGGTTGCCGCTGCTGCCGGTGACGTTGAACGCGCCCGCGCCGCTGACGGCATTGGCAAAGGACGGTTGATAGCCGCCCGTGGTGCTGAATGCATAAGTACCGATGACTCCGATCGTGATGGCTCCCGTGCCGAGCGTGGCATCGTTGGCCGTGGCCAGTGTTCCGCTGGTGATGGTTGTGCCACCGGAGTAGGTGTTCGCGCCGGTGAGGGTCAGCGTGCCGGCATTCGATTTAGTGAGAGAGCCATTTCCTGAAAGGGTGCCGCCGAGGGTTTGGTTCGCCGTGCTGTTAATGGCAAGCGTGCCGTTGTTCGTGATATTGGGCGCATAGTTGCCACTGCCAAGCTGGCCGGCCCCGCCAATTTCAAAAGTCCCGGAATGGATCGTCGTGCCGCCGGTGTAGCTGTTAGATCCGGTGAGGGTCAGCGTGCCAGCGCCGGATTTGGTGAGTGCACAGCCTCCCGTGATGAATCCGCTTCCCGCAAAGGTATAGTTGAAGGCGGAATTCACGCTCACCGTGCCGGGGTTGAGATTGCCGACGAGCGTGACGGTGCCTGCGGCAGTATCGCCAAAGGTGATGTTGTCGTAGGTCATGAACTTCCCGTCGTGGGGGCCGGTGAAATTCGCGTCGGCATCACAGGCCCAGATGCCGGTGTGCGCGCCGTTGTTCCAGGTTTGGGCGTCGCCGCCAGTGGTGATGGCAAGCACCAGCTTTCCGCCGGATACGGCGGTGGATCCGCGCACGCGGGTGGCCCCGTTTGTTAGAAAATCGGTGGTGATGGCACCCGCCGTGCCTGAGATGCTGGCGGGCGTGAGCAGGATGCAGGTATTGCCGAGTTGCGGGGGGCTTGAAAACGAAGGTCTGACTGTGAAGGAGGGGTTCGAGGTCAAGGTCAGCGCGTTGGTAACGGTCGTGGTGCCGCCCGCGACGGCCGGCAGTGTCACGGTGGAACCGTTTTCCACTTCAAGGGCTGACAAGGTTTTGCCGGTGGTGTTGATTTTCAGGGTGGCGGCATTTTTCACGGTAATGGGTGAAAACGCCAAAGTGCCCGTTTCAGTCAACTCCAGCACGCCGCCATTGACACTCGTGGTGCCTGTGTAGGTGTTAGATCCTGCGAGCATCTGCGTGCCGGTGCCGGTTTTGATGAGGTTGAGAACTCCGGCATTCGGGTTGTCTGTTAGATTGGCAGCACTGCTAGCATTGCCGCAGATGACGCCCGAGAAAGCACCGGATTTATTGTCTGCGCCGAGGGTGACGGTGGCGGTGGTGGTATAGGTGGTGCCGACGCGGCCTGCGCCATTGAGTCCACCAAGGGTGATTGCCTGGCCGCGGGCATCGAGGAGCGCGCCGGCACTGATGTTGAAGTCGGCGGTGACGGCTGACCAGTTAGATGTGAGATAGGAAGTGCCTAAAGTGCCGGCCAGGATATTGACGGTGCCGCTGAATGTGTGGGCGTTGGTGTGGGTTTGCACCCAACCTGCGCCGGTTTTTTGGATGACACCCGCGCCAGCCAACACGGTGTTGAGCCACCAGTTGTCCACGGCGGTGTCGGTGCTGGCGAGTTCGAGAATGCCGGGCGAGGTCACCGTGGTGGTGCTACTTGCAAACCCGGTGGCCTGACTGAGCCTCAGGGTGCCTTGAGTGACGGCGGTGGTGCCTGTGTAGGCGATCCGGCTGCCCGCCAGTGTCTGGAGTCCCACTCCGTTCATGATGAGACTGAGCGTTCCGGAACCCCCGTTCTCGATGCCTCCCGTGATGGAATAAGTGCCGCTTCCCGCGAGGGTCAAAACCGACGGTGTGGCCGCAGTATTTTGGACCGATGACGCTGCGCTGCCTCCATCGAGACCCGCGATCGTTTCATTGAATCCATTCAGGAGGAACCGCGAACTGCCGCCGTATTCCCCGTTCCAGCCATAGAGTTTCACCGTCGTGGTGTCGGAAATCTGCTGGTGATTTCCCAGCCGCACAACGAATTGGCTGGCATAGCCGCTTCCCACATCAAGCACCGGTCCGGAAAACGCATGGGTTCCGGCGGACTTGCCGAAGATCAAATTACCGTGGCCGTCCTGGCTGTCCTCTATCTGATTGATGGCATTGGCGGCGCTGCCGTTGAAGGTGACGGTGCGGCTGCCGCTTCCGTCGAATCGGAAGCTCCCGCAGGTGAGTGCGCCACTGAATGTATAACTGCCGGCAGGTTTGATAGAGATGTCCCCGTCGCCACTGATGGTTAGGGAAAGCGAAGGGCTGTCGCTTCGGTAGAACTCCAGGGTGCCATGATTGATCACTGCCGCGCCGCCGAGGTTGCCCGTGGTGCCGCCATTACCGATGCACAGGGTGCCGGCGCTGATCACGGTGTCACCGCTGTAAGTGTTGGTGCCGGCAAGCACCAGCGTGCCAGCGCCGGATTTTGTGAGACCCATGCCGCCACCCAGAGCGGTGCCAAGGGTGGCGGTCTGATTGACGACGTTGATGACTGGACTTCCGGATGTGACTTGCAGCGTGAGGGTGCCACCGGTGCCGGTCGCGAGCGTCCAGTTGTGGCTGGGTGTGGCATCGCCGAATTTCAGTCCTCCAAGGGTGCGGCTGCCATCGAGGGTGACGGTGGTGTCACTTGTGAGATCGAGGGCCGAAAAGTCCGCGGAGACGCCGGCACCATTGGCCACGGCGTTGCCATACCAATTCGTGGCGAGCGGCCACGAACCGCCGGCCGGGTTGCTCCATCCGGCGGCGATCGTGATGATCACCGTGGCCGTGGATTGTCGCACTGGCGTTCCCTGGTCGGTGGCCTGAACGATGAGGGTGTAAACGGTGCCGAGCGTGAAGGAAACGCTGCCGGACACGGTGATTTGACCGGTATTCGCATCGATGGCAAACGCGTTCCCGGCATTGCCCTCACTGATGCTGTAGGTGGCAATGTCATAATGATCCGGATCACTGGAAGTCACTTGAAAAACATTCGTTCCCGTAGCCACATACGCATGCAACGTCGCGGCCCCGTCGGTGATGACCGGCGGCTCGTTGACATCCGCCACCGTCACCACCGTGCGCAGGTTTTCGTTAAGCGATGGGTTGTTAGAGTCGGTGATGGTGACAAACATCTCGATGGTGGCGGGGTCATCCCAACGCAATGACAGCGCCTCGAAGTCGAGCACCGAACTGTTCGTGACGGTGATCGCGCCGGTGGAGGGGTTGATGGAAAACGCGCCGTTGAGATTGCCGCTGGCAATCGCATAAGTGAGGGGGGCCGCGCCGTGATTGATGCGTGCGGCAACTGTGCCGACCGCAGTTCCATTGGCGGTGTTTTCCGCGATGGAGAAGCACTCGGCCCGGATTCCGCCCACCACGCTCCCAGAAATCAGATAGGACCCGAGACTGCCATAGTCGGTGTAGCCGTCCAGCAATGGATCTCCCCGACCGGTGCCGCGCACTCGCAGCAGGTATTCACCGGCGGGAAGAGTCGCGGTGATCGCCGCGTTGATGGCTAGATCGGCGTTATCAGATGCGACGACGGCACCTGTTGCAGCAGTGACAATTTCCGCATGGATATCGAGATTGGGGTTGAGGGTGACCGTGTTGACGTTGAGGGTGGCCAGTCCGCCGGTGGTGACAAAGCGGAACGCGTCGATGTCGCCGGTGGTTTCGATGATGCCCTCGTTGGAGACGCTGTTGTCCGCGGCGATTTCCAGATACTTGGCGGTGGCCAGCGTGTCACCACAATCGTCGGGCCGATAGCCGACGTTGTTGTTGTTATAGGCGATTTTATAAAGATCGTCCTCGGTTTGGTTGGCGCTGAGGTATTCGCCCTTCGACCACTGGGAGAGATTCTGATAGTAGCCCACGCCCATGATCGGGGCCCAACCGGTGGGACCGCTGCCGTGGCCGCCGTAGTAACCTTCCGACGGGTTGATCCTTCCGTCATGACCGAGGTTCAACGCATGGCCAATCTCATGGGTGATCACTTCGCATGCGGCTTTGCCGATGTAATAAAACGCCCAATTCACAGTGTCACCGCTCCAGTTATAGGATCCAATATAGGACACCCCGCCCGCACCGGGAGCGGCGGTGGTGGTGGGGGTGATCATGCAATGTTGGCGGCGTCCTTGCGGCGCGTTGTCGAAGACCTTACGGTCGGTGGTGACGTTGAGATTGAACCCCTGATAGTCCTCGGAAACCATTTTCCAAACATCAAAAACCTCGCTGTTAGAAGCGCCCGACGGTGCGGCATCGAAGGACCCCCAACCCTGGAACGGTCCGGTTTCTCCGTCGAAGTCCAGATAGAGCACGCCGGTCGCGCCGGGCAGGCTTTGCAGCGGGATGACCGTCTGATAGGAAGGGATGGGAATGTTAGTCGGATGGGTTTGCGGGGCCTTTGCCACGCCTCCTTGCGCGGCGAGGACAGCTTCGGGAATCTTGTCGTATTTCGCGCAGATGACATCGTCCAGCTTGCAGGCAAGCATCTGTGGCGTGCCGCCTATGCCAAGCGGTTCAATTTTCCATGCCTCGTCCTTTCCATCGAAGCGCACGTTTCCCACCAGCAGGCCAGCCACGCCGGAACTGGTCTGGCGTTGGAAAAAATAGTAGCCCGGATTGGGTTGGGTCAAACGCCCTTGAACGCAGAGCACACCCTGGGCGTCGCGCCGGATCATCTCGATCCCACCTGATGCCTCACGGCCATCGGGCAGCGTGAAGGCCACCACGTCACCCGTCACCATCCGATCGAGAAAATCCTGAGGCAAATCCTTGGCCACGACGGGTGAGTCGGCGGCGGCTGATCGATCCGCGAGAACGGATGGCTGGCCCTCCTTCTTGAGATCCTTGAGATCAGGGGGGGCTGAGGGCGTGGCCACAGCGCTGTCCGCCACTTGGGACCGGCCGCCAGTGGCCATCCCGCCAGAGCTCAAAAATGCCTGAGTATCAGGTGGATCTTTAGGCACATCTGACGCCAAGGGTCCACTGCCAGACGAGAAATACCACGCACCGGCGATGAGCAAAATGGCGATCGCGGCCATCGCAAGGATTGCCAAGGAGTGATGCCTTACGGAACTCAAAGGGGTTTTCATAGCGGATTCAAAATTCGAGCGCTTACGGTAACTTTCATGAGGGCGAACTTGGTTTTGTCGGGGGCCATGATTACGGTAAGCACGACGGTGTCGGTGCCGTCGCACTCACCCAAAGGCGAACCTTATGACTGGCAGCGAAACCATTGCCGCCATCGTCATAGAACCCTAACTGATAGATTGTCATCAGCATTCGCTTGCCTGAGCGGCGCGTATCAATGAGCAAAGGCACCGCTCGCCGCGCGGGAAAAAAGAAGCTAAAAAAAGCATGGCGTTCATAGGGCGGATTTGCGTTTGGTTTTCATGCGGGTTGGTTTGATACATGTGCTTATGTCTGGTTGTGGCGAAATCGGATTCCTAACCCTAAGGCGAGACCGATCGGATCCTTTATGATCGATGACTAAAAATTTTGGATGCCTTGAAATGAGGACGCGCTGGCGAATGGCATGTCGCGTTTATATCCTCATCCGCCCCGGGTTACAACTGTGCGATATCATATCAAAACTGTGAGATCTGGGTTTTAACCAACGCCTCTTCTGAACGGATCGAGAGCAAGCCACCTGTCTCTGGAAATAAGCGGAGCGGACGCCTTCCATGAAAAGGCGCGTTGGCTCAATGCATGGGCGATTGATGGGTTTTTTTCATGGGCATTCGGCGGATCGGAGTCCGCCGCTCCTTGGGTCTGGCCTGCATGGGTGATTCTAACAAGGAGCGCGGGCTTCAGCCCGCTCCGCCGAGACCATGCGCGGACCATGAAAAGCCAATGACAAAGCGTTTTCACTCAATGCATGGGCGAGTCATGGGTTTTTTTCATGGGCATTCGGCGGCCAGAGGCCACCGCTCCTTGGGGCATGGGCGTGTCATAGGTTCTTTTCATGGGCACTCGGCGGCCAGAGGCCACCGCTCCTTGGGGCATGCGCGCATCATGGGCTCTTTTCATGGACACTCGGCGGATCGGAGTCCGCCGCTCCTTGGGCCCGTGGTTCAAATGCTTCTGACCACAGAGTGCACAG
>CAIYYV010000265.1 GCA_903930425.1 Akkermansiaceae bacterium
CAGATCATTCCGGCGCTCATCATTGCTCCATTGTTCATGAAAGGTCATGTGGACTTCGGGGTGATCACGCAATCCACCATGGCCTTCGGCACGCTGCTGGGCGCATTCTCGCTGGTCGTGACACAATTCCAGTCGATCTCCGCCTTCACTGCGGTGACCGCGCGCTTGCATCTGCTCAGTGACGCGATTGGCAAAGCGCACCATGTGAAGCATTGCTGGATCACGGTCGACGAACAACCGGACCGCGTGGCTTTCGAAAATGTCACATTGAAATCTGCCGACAAGACGACAGTGCTCGTTGAAAACCTGAATCTTGAGATTCGGCGCGGATCCAAGTGGCTCGTCACGGCGGCGGAAGACGCTCAAAAAATCGCCCTGTTCCGAGTGACTGCGGGGTTGTGGGATTGCGGTGAGGGGGCGATGGTGAGGCCTGGGCTGGAGGATATTTTATTTTTACCCGAGCGGCCGTATTTGCCGCCCGGCACATTGCGCGATGTCCTCTTGCGCACGGGGATGGAATCGGTGATGCAGGACTCGGAGATTCACGCGGTGCTGCGCGAGTTGGGTCTTGAGGAAATGGTCGAGCATGCCGGCGGGCTGGGTGCCAACAAGGATTGGGATGATGTGTTTTCGATTGGAGAGCAGCACCAGTTGTCCATCGCCCGGCTCTTCCTCGCCAGCCCCTCATTCGTCTTGCTCGACCGCCCCGGCAGCTCGCTGCCAACTGCCAAAATCGCCCCCGTGCTCGACAGACTCGCCGCTCAAAATATCGGCGTCGTCGTCCTGGCAAAAAATGGAGAATCGCGCCTGTCATACGACTTCCACCTCGACATAAAAGCCGATGGAACATGGGAAATTTCCAGCGAATCTCCGGAGGCAGGGCAACACGATCTCGGAGACTTGAGTTGCTGAATCCTGCCATTCGGACTACGGAACGATTATGAAAAATCAGATAGAAGCAGCGGTCGATTTCCCTATCCGGCTCACCAGTCGCTCGGGCATGAGCGTTGAGATCAATGCGAATGGATCGATCCGCCGGATGGATCATGGCGACATCATGCTCAATTTGTTTCTTGGAAACGAAGCCGAGGGAGGTCCCGTAAACGTCTATCTGCGCCGCCACGGCGCGTCGATGGAGGCGATCCCAATGCTCGGTCCCGGCAGCCCGGCGAGTTATGTGATTCATGAGAGCGGCCTAGTGGCGACCGGCCAGTGGGGAGGTCTCGCGTTTTGCCTGCGCTGGGTGTTGGCGGAGTCGGCCCCGGCGTGGTTTTTGCATGTCGAGTTAGAAAACACCGGCACGGACGCCATCACCTGTGATCTCATCCTCACTCAGGACCTGGCGCTCGCCCATTACGGCGCGATTCGTCTCAATGAATACTACGTGAGCCAGTATGTCGATCACTCGCCGCTCGAACACCCAGAACGCGGCGTCGCCGTCGCCTCACGGCAAAACCAGTCCATGGGCGGGCGCTGCCCGTGGACGATCATCGGCTCGCTCGGCCACGGCGTGGCCTATGCCACCGACGCGCTTCAATTCCATGGACTCTCCACTCGCGCAGGCGCCAGACCCATTGGCCTATCAGACGGGCTTCCCGGAAAACGCCAACAGCACGAACACTCGATGGTCTCCATCCAGGACGCACCGGTGTTGTTAGAGCCAGGCGAGAAATCCCGCCGCGGGTTTTTCGGATGGTTAGAAGCCGACAAGCCCGCTGCGAGCGGAGTGGCGGACCTGGCGTTCATGGAAGCCGCGCTGGCCCTTCCCGAAGCGGTCGCCCCGAACGAATTGGCAGTTGGCCGGGGCTCGCGCCCGGCGGCGAGTTTGTTCACGACCGCGCCGTTGTTAGAATCACTGACGCTCGATGACGCATCCATCCGCGCAATTTTTGGTGAGCCGTCCCTGCATGCGGAGATCGAGAACGGTCGCCTGTTGTCATTTTTCACAGGGGCGGGGAATCATGTGGTGCTTCAGGCGAAGGAGCTTCGGGTGCTCCGGCCACACGGCCACCTGTTGCGCACCGGCGATTCCCTCACACCGGATGAATCCGCGCTTGCCTCCACGGCTTGGATGTCCGGCGTGTTCCATTCGATGGTCACCCAGGGGCATGTGAGCATCAACCGGTTTCTTTCGACCTGTCACGGGTATCTCGGGATTTTCCGTAGCCACGGCCAGCGAGTCTTTGTGGAATCGGACGATGGTTGGAAATTGTTAGATATTCCATCGGCCTTTGAAATGGCAGCCGATCATTGCCGGTGGATTTACCAACACCAGGGAGGGCTGATCGAAGTGGTGGCGTCGGCTCCCGCCGGCCGGCACGAGTTGCGATTGTCGGTGTCGGTGCTGGAGGGCCCGGCCATGCGGTTTTTGATTTCCCATCATGTCTCGCTCAATGGAGATGACGGCAGCGGGGCGATTCCGGCGTGTCACGCACCGGATGGTGCCGGTGTGTGGGTCCGGGCGGTGAGCGAGAGTGACGTCGGCCGCCGGTTTCCGGAGGGAGGATTTCGCATCACGCCCGCGGAGGGAACGGTGCTGGAATCCATCGGAGGGGATGAAGCTTTGTTTGCCGACCGGGCGTCGCGGAAGCAGCCGTTTCTTTGTTTTGTCACCGCGCCTGCCCTCGATGCGGGCTTAATCATCGAAGGCTGCCTCGTGCCCCAACCGGCCGACCCGCCGCCGGATGTTCGCGGGCCTCTCGATCCCGCATGGCAAATCTCCGCTGTTCCATCCACTCCCTTGTCTGCCGCCGCCGCGCGCCTCGCCGCGATTTTCCCGTGCTATGTTCACAATGCGCTGGTGCATTACCTTTCGCCTCGCGGACTCGAGCAGTATTCCGGCGGTGGTTGGGGCACCCGCGATGTCTGCCAGGGACCGCTGGAACTCCTCTTGGCTCTCGGCCGTTTCACTGTGGTGAGAGACCTGTTAGACCGAGTGTTCCGCCAGCAAAACCCGGATGGCGACTGGCCTCAATGGTTCATGTTTTTTGATAGAGAACGCAACATCCGGCCCGACGATTCTCACGGAGACATCGTCTATTGGCCAGTGCTGGCCCTCGCCCAGTATCTGCGCGCCACCGGGGATTTGTTATTGTTAGACGAGACTGTGCCATTTTTCCATTCCGATGGGGAGGCGTCGGCCGAAATGGCAACCGTTTGGCAGCACGTGGAGCGCGCGCTGGACGTGATGAAAACGCGGGTCATCGCCGGCACCGGACTGGCCGCTTACGGTCACGGAGATTGGAACGACTCGCTGCAACCAGTGAGGAAAGAGATGCGCGAACGCCTCTGCAGTTCGTGGACCGTGACCCTTTGTTATCAGACGTTCACGGTGATGGCGGAGGCATTCCGCAGCGCGGGCCAAGCCGCCAAGGCCGGCGAATTCGAGGCGATGGCCGCCACGATCCTGGATGAATTCCAACGCGTGCTCATCGTCGACGGAGTGGTCGCCGGGCTCATGTATTTTCACGAGGACGGGCGCACCGAGCCGCTGATTCACCCGCGCGATGGCGTGACTGGCTTGTCCTACAGCCTGCTGCCGATGATCCATGCGATCTTGAACGACATGTTCACGCCCCGGCAGGCAGAGGCGCACTTGGGAGTCATCCGGCAACATCTGTTAGGTCCGGATGGAGCGCATTTGTTTGACCGCCCGCTGGCATACCACGGCGGGCCGCAGCAGTATTTCCAGCGCGCCGAAAGCGCGAGTTACTTCGGCCGCGAAATTGGGATCATGTATACCCATGCCCACCTGCGCTATTGCGAGGCACTGGCGCGCTTCGGCGATGCAGAAGGATTTTTCCACGCCCTGTGCCAGGCGAACCCGATTGCCATCCGTGAGATCGTTCCGTCCGCCGCCTTGCGCCAGGCAAATTGTTATTATTCCAGTTCGGACCCGGCATTTGCCGACCGTTACGAGGCCTTCGACGATTACGCGAAAGTCCAAAGCGGCGAAGTCGCACTCGAAGGCGGATGGAGAGTCTATTCAAGCGGCGCGGGCATCTGCGTGCGCCTCATCCAGCAGTGCTTCCTCGGCCTCCGACTCGAAATGTCCTGCCTGGTGGTCGATCCCGTTATGCCCGCCGCTCTCAACGGGTTGGAAGTCACCTTGCAACTCGCTGGAAGGCGCTTGCATGTGATCTATCAGATTCTCTCCAAGGGCCGCGGTCCGGTGTCCGTCACGCTCAATGGCTCCCCCCTCGAGTTCATCCGGGAACCCAACCCGTATCGCCCCGGGGCCGCCCGGATTCTCATGGCCGACCTTGCCGCGGTCCTCACCGACGATGACAACCATCTCACCGTGTGGACCGAGTAAGCCGGACCCTATTAGCGAGACGCGGCTGTTAGGTCCTGCAATACATGCACGGCACTGCTATCGGGCAGGCGCCTTGTGAAACACGAGCGCACCGTGCTCCACGTCCGACAAGATCTCATCGCCATCGGAAAATTTTCCGTCAAGCACGTCAAGGCTGAGCGCATCTAACAGGTGATGTTGGATTGCGCGCTTGAGCGGACGGGCACCATACACTGGATCATACCCTTGGTTTCCGAGAAATTCCTTGGCCTTTTCCGAAATGGACAGGGCAAGCCCCTGCTGCGCGAGGCGTTTGCGGACGCGGTCGAGTTGGAGCTGGACAATCGTGCTGAGTTCCTCGCGCTTGAGGCGGTCGAAGATGATGATTTCATCGAGGCGGTTGAGAAACTCCGGACGGAAATGACCCTGAAGTTCCTCGGTGACCTTGGCCTCGCGCTGCTCGGCATTTTCCTCGTGAAGAATACTCTGCGACCCGATGTTCGATGTGAGTATGATCACCGTATTCCGAAAATCCACCGTGCGTCCCTGACCATCCGTGATGCGCCCGTCATCCAAAACCTGCAACAACACGTTGAAAACATCATGATGCGCCTTTTCTATTTCATCTAACAGAATCACGCAATACGGTTTGCGGCGGACGCGTTCGGAGAGTTGGCCGCCCTCTTCATAGCCGACGTATCCGGGTGGTGCGCCAATGAGGCGGGCGACACTGTGTTTCTCCATGTATTCGGACATGTCGATTCGGATCATGGCTCCCTCGTCATCAAACAGAAATTCTGCGAGGGCTTTTGAAAGTTCGGTCTTGCCGACTCCGGTGGGGCCTAGGAACAAAAACGACCCTAACGGGCGGTTCTCGTCCTGCATGCCGGCGCGGGCGCGGCGCACCGCGTTGGAGACGGCGCGGATCGCCTTTTTTTGGCCGACGACGCGCGCGCCGAGGCGTTGTTCCATCTGGACGAGTTTTTGTTTTTCGCCTTCTTGGAGGCGGCTCACGGGGATGCCGGTCCACGAGGCGACGACGCGGGCGATATCATCCTCGGTGACTTCCTCCTTGAGGATTGCGCCATTTTTCTGAAGTGCGGTGAGATCTGCCTTGGCGGCTTCGAGCGCCTTGTTTGCGTCCGGCAAATCGCCGTATGTGATCTGTGACGCACTTGTTAGATCTCCGATTCGCTGGGCCCGCTCGGTCTCGCCCTTGAGGATCTCGATTTTTTCCTGAGCGGCGCGCACTTGGTCGATGACGGATTTTTCATTTCGCCAGCGGGCCATGAGACCGGAAGATGTTTCCCGGAGGTTCGCTTGCTCCTCCCTGACTTTTCCGAGGCGTGCCGCGGACGCCTTGTCGGATTCTTTTTCGAGCGCCTTTTTCTCCATTTCCAATTGGAGGATTTGGCGTTCGAGCACATCGATCTCGGTGGGCATTGAGTCGAGCTCAATCTTCAGTCGCGACGCCGCCTCATCCATCAGATCGACCGCCTTGTCGGGCAGGAAACGATCGGAGATATAGCGGTCTGATAGAACGGCGGCGGCGACGAGCGCGCCATCTTGGATGCGAACGCCGTGGTGGACTTCGTAGCGCTCCTTGAGGCCGCGAAGGATCGCCACGGTGTCCTCGACGGAGGGTTGGCCGACAAGGACCGGTTGGAACCGGCGCTCGAGGGCGGCGTCCTTTTCGATGTGCTTGCGGTATTCATCGAGGGTGGTCGCGCCGATGGCGTGGAGTTCGCCGCGTGCGAGTTGCGGCTTGAGCAAGTTCGACGCGTCCACCGCGCCCTCACTCGCGCCCGCGCCGACGATCGTGTGAAGCTCGTCGATAAATAAGATGATCTGTCCCTCGGCATCAGTGACTTCCTTGAGGAAAGCCTTGAGGCGGTCCTCAAATTCTCCGCGGTATTTAGCGCCGGCAATCATGGCCCCGAGGTCCATGGCAATGATGCGTTTGCTTTTCATCGCATCCGGCACATCGCCCGAAATGATGCGCCGGGCGAGTCCCTCGACGATGGCGGTCTTGCCAACGCCCGGCTCTCCAATGAGCACCGGGTTATTCTTGGTCCGGCGTGAAAGCACTTGCAGAACGCGCCGGATTTCATGGTCGCGGCCGATCACCGGATCGATCTTTCCGGCGCGGGCGCGGGCCGTTAGATCGAGGCCATATTTTTCGAGTGTCTGATATTTTCCCTCAGGATTTTCATCGATGACCTTCTGCGATCCGCGCACACTGAGAATCGCCTCACGGGCTTTTTTTTCATCCAGCCCGGCCTCTTTGAGCAACTTTCCGGCGGGGGACTCACCCATGAGCGAGCCGAGGATGAAATGTTCGACACTCAGGTAGTCGTCGCCGAGCGACGTGCGCGCCTGATCCGCCGAATCGAGCGTGGCGCGCAGGCCGACGCTGATCTGCGGTTGGGTGGACGCACCTTGCACACTCGGCTCGCGGGCCAAGGCTGCGGCCACCGCGGCCTTGAGGCGGGGAACGTCCACGCCGGCCTTTTGAAGAATCGGCACTGCAATGCCGCCCTCCTGTTGGAGCAGAGCTAACAGAACGTGGGCGCTTTTCAGTTCCGAATGCGCGGATTTCGAGGCGATGCTCTGCGCGCTTTGCAATGCCTCCTGTAGTTTTTGAGTGCTTTTTTCGAGTCCCATGGCGTTGAGAAGTAGAAGATCCTGTTCCGCGTCATCCTTTCTTGCGATTCCAAATCACACACCGTGATTCACGGCATTGCACGCCGCTTTCCGCAGATTCCATTCAACAGACCATACAACGCGTTACGAAAATGCTCAAAGAGTATTTTCCAGTCGCGAGTGCTGCGGGCTTGCGGGAACGGTGTGAAAAGTGTTGGTTACAGGGACTCATGCACTTGCGCTTGTCAGACCAGGAACTCGCCACATTGGTGGAAATGGTGAGCCTCGCGGCGAATGTCGCCTCATGGAACCAAAAGGAATCCGCCAACGACCGCGTCGCGGTTTTCGAGGAATTGGAAAGTAAAATCCTCGAAAAGGCCGGGCATTCCGGGCTCGGGGATTGGATCGAGTTTGACGAGGAAAGCCAGCGGTTCCGGGTCAAACAGGAAATGGAGGAACGCTTGTTTTACCACGAGTGCTACGATGAGTTTCGTAATGAAAGTTTTTGGGACGAGCTGGCCGTGCGCATGTCCGACCGCGACCTCGCGCGCGCCATCGGATTCGAGGCTTGGGAAAAACTCAGTGAAGAAGAACGCCGCGCCCGAACCACCGCCTGGGAAAAACGCTATTGGGAGGAGTTTTCCCAACGCGGGGTCGAACGCGTGGTCGTCCTCACCCCGCCAGGCGAGGGCTGACACAACGGCCCGCCAATCACTGCGGCATCATGAATCCTAACAGGCTTTCCAACCGCTCGCGCAGTTGCGACCGGGGCACAATCGCGTCGACCAATCCGTGCTCGCGCATGAACTCCGCCGTCTGAAACCCGGGCGGCAAATTCTGATGGGTCGTTTCCATGACCACTCGTGGCCCCGCAAAACCAATCATGCATTTGGGCTCCGCAAGGTTGACGTCTCCGAGGGTGGCAAATGCGGCCGTCACCCCGCCCGTGGTCGGATGAGTCAGCAACGAAATGTAAGGCAGCTTCGCCTCGGATAGCCGGGCCAGCGCCCCACAGGTTTTGGCCATCTGCATCAATGAAAGCATGCCCTCTTGCATCCGCGCACCCGAAGAAGCCGACACAATGATCATGCCGCGCTTTTCGGCGATGGCCATCTCGATCGCCCGGGTGATCTTTTCGCCCACGACCGATCCCATCGAGCCGGCAAAAAACTTGAAATCCATCACGGCAATCATCGCCCGATGACCGCCCAGCGTGAGCCGCCCCGCCACCACCGCATCATTCAACCCGGTTTTTTCCCGCAAAATTCCGATCTTTTCTGCATACCCCTGAAATCCAAGTGGGTTCGCCGAAACAAGACCCGCATCGATTTCCTCAAACGACCCGGGATCCGCCAGCATTTCAATGCGCGCCCGCGCCGCGACCAAAAAGTGATGGCCGCAATGCGGGCACACTTGAAGATTCTGTTGGAGTTCTAGCGTGTGAATCATCGCCGCGCACTCCGGGCATTTATCCCAAAGCCCTTCCGGCGAGTCTTCTCTGCGCGCCACATTGCGCAATCGGGGTTTGCTGAAAATGCCCATAACAGTGGTGAGTGACAGCCTGCAACCGAATGACCATCGAGGTCTCCGTCGCTTGCCGATTCTCGCGTCCCCCATGCTACCTGCCACCATCGCTTTCGACAACTCCCTTTTCCCCGCAACACGCACCGAATACTCGAAACCATATTTGAGGTTGTGTTCCCCAGCGATCTGGCGCAAACACTCCGGCGGGAATAGTCAACATTTCCGTAATACTCGATGAAAATCCTCCATTTTGTCAGTGCTTCTTCGGTCGTTCTCGCCCTCTGGCTCGCCGTGACATTTTTCTATCACCTGCCCGCCCAGCGGTATTTGAAATCCGATCACAACAGCCCGACGGCGGCCGTCCTGCCGGATCCTTCCCTGGCCCACGTGTCGCCCGCCCCCAGCGAATCGACGGATTTATCATTTCCGGCCTCGCCTTGAGACCGCATCGGGTGCATCGTTACCCTATGTCTGAAAATCCCATCGTTTGTGATCGAAAACCCCTGGTGTTAGAAGTCGAAGCCGGAATGCATGCCTGGTGCGCCTGCGGCCGTTCCGCCCAAGCCCCATTTTGCGACGGCTCACACAAAGGCACCGGCCTGCACCCGGTCCCATTCCAAGTCACCGAAAAACAATCCGTGGCCTGGTGCCAATGCAAACACACCGGCAATCCCCCTGTCTGCGACGGCTCTCATCGTTCGCTGCCCTAGCCGGATCTAACAACCCTCCGCGTGTCCGGCACTCGTGCAGGACGCGTCGAGGACGGCGCGTGATGCGAGGCGCGCCATTCTTCCCGTGCTGCTTTGACAAGCGGGCGCGCTCCCGCTAAGCACGGCCATGCGTTCACTCATCAAGCATGTGCTCCGCTCGTCCGAACCCGCTGCCGACCTCCATGTGGCCGGTTGGGTGCGCACCCGCAGGGACTCCAAGTCTTTCTCATTTCTTGAGCTCAATGATGGCTCGTGCCTCGGCAATCTCCAAATCATCGCCGACACCAACATTCCCGGTTATGAAAGCATCCCAAAAATCCACACCGGTGCCTCCATCGTCGTGCGCGGCCACTTGGTCCATTCCCCTGCCCCGGGACAACAATGGGAATTGCAGGCTTCCTCGCTCGAGTTGATCGGTGAGGCCCCCGAGGATTACCCGCTGCAAAAAAAAGGCCACAGCAGCGAGTTCCTCCGCAGCATCGCCCACCTGCGCCCCCGCACCAACCTCTACGGTGCCGTCTTCCGCACCCGAAGCCGCATGGCCTTTGCCATTCACCGCTTCTTCCAAGAACGCGATTTTATCTGCGTCCACACCCCCATCATTACCTCGAGCGATTGCGAGGGCGCCGGCGAAATGTTTCGCGTCACCACTCTATCAGATGACAAAATCTCGCGTGACGCCGAGGATTTCTTCGGGAAACGCGCATTTCTAACAGTCAGCGGACAACTCGAGGCGGAAACCTTTGCCTGCGCCCTGTCGAATGTCTACACCTTCGGGCCAACCTTCCGCGCCGAAAACTCCAACACCTCGCGCCACGCCGCAGAATTCTGGATGATTGAACCCGAAGTCGCGTTTTGCGACCTCGAAGGCAATATGGACCTCGCGGAATCGCTCGTTAAGTTCCTGGTGAATGAGATGTTAGAAAACAACGAGGGAGACCTCGCGATCTTCGAAAAATTCGTGGACAAAGGTCTACGCGAGCGTCTTGAATTCGTTGCCAGTCGCCCGTTTGAGCGGATTTCGCACAGCCGGGCGGTTGCATTGCTCATGACGAGCGGTGTCGAGTTCACCTATCCGGTCGGCCCCGGGCTCAACCTCCAGTCCGAACACGAACGCTGGCTCACCGAAGAGCATTTTAAAAAACCCGTCACGGTTTTCAACTACCCGAAGGAGATCAAGCCGTTCTATATGCGCCTCAACGACGACGGTCTCACCGTCACCGCCATGGATGTGTTAGTTCCCGGCATCGGCGAAATCATCGGCGGCAGCCAGCGCGAGGAACGCCTCGACGTGCTCATGGAAAACTTTGCCAAGCACGGCCTCGATCCGGCGGCATATTCGTGGTATGTGGACCTGCGCAAATACGGCAGCGTGCCGCACGCTGGCTTTGGCCTCGGCTTCGAGCGCTTGCTCATGTTCGTCACGGGAATGACCAACATCCGCGATGTCATCCCGTTTGCCCGGACGCCCGGCCATTGCGAATTTTGAAATGAATCGGCCAGGCGAGGTTATTTGGCTGCGGGCATTTCGGTGGAGATGCCGACATCCACATACTGGCCGCCTGCGGTTTGGTGGCAATGGACGGCGAGCACGTTCTTGCCGGGTTTGAGCGCGGCAAGACCTTCGGGCGTGAGGGGCATTTCTTCGTATTCCGAAAGGAAGCCGTCGGCCTTGCAGGCTAACACCCCATTGATGTAGATTTCGACACCCTCGTCATGGTGCACGAACAGAACGGGTTTGCCGGACTTGGTGGCGGGCCAATCGAAGTCCCGTCGCATCCAGATGTCGGGCGTTTTCCATTCGGTGCGCACCACGGCACCCGGCGTGCTCTGCGTGCCGAACCCGCCCGGGCCTGCGGTCCACACCGCATCTTGAAATTCGGGCTTGAACCAATCGGCAGCCGGCGCGGTGCACGTGAATCGCCATGTGGCTGCCTTGAGTTGTGAAGTGGCCACCACTTCCTTGAGCACGGGCACAGGCGGCAGTTTGCCGGTATTCACTGCGGCGGCGCGCTCCGGAACCACCTTGTTGATCTCGCGATCATAGGTCAGCAGCCCGTTGCCTTCGGTTTCCACATCGGTGAGCTGGGTGTAGATCACGGCCGAGAGCCCGGGCTTATCCTTGAGCTCCCAGGATTTCGCGAGAAGTTTTTCATAACCGCGGGTCAGAGCCTCGATGTTAGAAGTTCCTTTGTATCCCCAGGTCGGGCCGCCCCACCGATGACCGTCCACGGACAGGCCGAGCCCGCCGAACTCCCCTAACACCGCCGCGCGATTCTCCTCCGGCGCGGGAGATCCGGGACCGGGGTAATTGTGCATGTCAATCACATCGCCGCAGTTCTTGTCCGTTCCGCCGCTGGCATCGTTGACCAACCGCGAGGGATCCAAGGCCTTGACTGCCGCCACCAGCGCCTCGGTGTCATGCTGCCCCTGCGCCTCGTTGAAAATCACCCACATGATGATGGACGGATAGTTCCAGTGGTTTTTCACAAGACTCATCAATTCGGTTTTGAACTGCGGCACGTCGATCGGTTGGGGTTGGTTCGTGTAGGAATTCACGCTGGGCATGTCCTGCCAGACCATCAACCCGAGCTTGTCACACCAGTAATACCAACGGTCCGGCTCCACCTTGATGTGCTTCCTCACACAATTGAATCCGAGCCGCCGCATTTCAGCCACTTCCCAACGCAAGGCCTCGTCAGTGGGCGCCGTGTAAATGCCGTCCGGCCAGAACCCTTGGTCGAGCGGGCCGACCTGGAAAACGAACTTGCCGTTGAGCAGCGGGCGGGTGACACCCTTCTCGTCCTTGCCCATCGCAATCTTGCGCATCCCGAAATAACTGGTCACCACGTCCGTGATTTTTCCGTTAGATTTCAACGACACGTGCAAGTCATACAAATGCGGACTGCCCGGCGACCACAGCTTCGGGTTCGGAATGACCAGCTTGAGTTCGCCGCCCGCCGCACCGCTGACCATGGCAACCTGCTTGCCACCGTCGCTGGCGACGGCCTCGACCGTGCCATTGCCCTCCACCGTCAAACGCAGGCAGCCCCCATCCAAGTCCGGCACCATCCGCAACGACTCAATGTGCGCCTCGGCCACCGGCTCTAACCAAACAGTCTGCCAGATCCCCGAGGTCGGGGTATACATGATACCGCCGGGACTCAGCGTCTGCTTGCCGCGCGGCTGACCACCCAGATCGGTCGGGTCAAACACCTCAACCGTGAGGTCCTGAGCACCCCCGACTTTCAATGCGGCGGTGATATCAATACTAAAGGCATCGTAGCCACCACGGTGCACTCCGAGTTCCTTCCCGTTGACCGACACCTTGGTCTCCCAATCCACGGCCCCGAAGTGCAACAGGATCTTGCGACCGCTCCAGCCTTTTGGAATTTCAAAACTGCGGTGATACGTCATCCGCTCCGCGTGCTTCATCACCCCGGACAACGCCGACTCAATCGCATACGGCACGAGAATCCGCGTCGCCGTGCCGTCGATGAGCTTGAGGTCCCACAAACCGTTCAGGTTCAGCCAATCTTTGCGCACCATCTGCGGGCGAGGATACTCGGGCAGCGCATTCGTGGGAGACACGTCCTTCGCCCAACGCGTCTTGAGCGGCCCGACGGCGGGTTGCCACTCAGCAGCCCGAACGACCGGACCTAACGAAATGGTAAGCAAAGCGGCAATGAGCAGGGGCAGAGGCAGGTGTTTCATGGGTGGATGCGGATCATTCGGATAGGTTGGAAAATAGCGGGTGGGCATGTCCATCCAGCGAATCAGGTTGTCCAGCATCGGACCACACATTGCAACTGCGATTTTACGACAGCCACGGATGAAACCATATCACAGAGCAGGGTCGAAAAGCGTAGGTCCGAAATGTTGATAAAGGACCCGTCCAATAGGCATTTCATATTAGGTTTGCAGAAGCAGCTTCCTTCCATACCCTGCAGCAAGATCTCAATCCATGAACACTGCCGTTGCTTGTCTGCTGGTTACGTTGGGTGCTTTAACTTCAATTCAGGGGACTCCGGAGCGGTCCGTGGCGGTGAATGAGCGCTTTGCTGGCAGCAGCACAACTGACTACGCCGTCTTGCGGACGGAGGTGGACAATCTTGGAAACCACTACAGCTATCGCGAAAAGACATGGCTCGACGAGTTCAAGAAGGATCCCTCCTCCCATGAGTCGTCTAGCAGCATCTTGTTACTGGACGTCACTTACAACCTCGACGTGAATCACGAAGATCCAAACACTCCTCCTGCGATTCAGGAAAACATCCACAGTCAGGACACGAAACTGCCGTGGGCGGAGGTTCTCCAACGCTACCCGGTTCAGACACCGGCGCGGTGGTCAGAGGTGGAAATGGCGGACATCAGCACCCATCCTGCGGTGGGCATTCGCTTCAAGCAAGATGTGCTCCTCCTTGGCTCGGATGACATCAACAAGGCTTTCGGCAATGAACTCGCTACCCTAGAATGGACCCTTCGGGAAATCATGGGAGACGCAAACTCTCTCTTCCTGAGGGTGAGCAAAACAGGCCACAATGGTGAAGAGCATTTCCGGGTGTTCTGCATTCCTGAGAAAACAACCAAAGATGTTAGGGACCGGGCTATTCTCAAGCCGTTCTATCTGGTGGCCGGAACTTACGAGACCCACGACGAAGCCATCCTTCGGGCGCGGGCCTTGTTGGCAATTACGCGCCAAAAAAAGTTCTACGGATTTCACCCGGAAGTCTGGTCGGTGCGGCAGCCAACCGGTAAAATCGCTCACGTCGTTGTTGACGAGTATTCGATGGAACTTCTCGAATTCGGTCGCCTTCAGCAGGTGGAAAAGGCGCTTGAGATCAATCTCGTGCCGATATCCAGCAAGGGTTTCCGCACCCGAACGATCGTGAGGTAACAGCATTGCGGGCGGGAACAATTCGCGGCCATGCAAAGTCACGCGATTTTCGAGGACGCGACAAAAGGAGACGCGACAAAAGGCGCGACAGAAGGAGACTCCTTTTATACGAAAAGGACTTGCGCTGCTGAAAGACCGGCGGATGGGCGGCCATCTGGGAAAACTTCTCACGTATGGCTCGGGAAAACCCACTGTGGGGAATGTCAAATATCCGCTTGCGCGGCGATGGGAGACGCGACAAAAGGAGACTCCTTTTATACGAAAAGGACTTGCGCTGCTGAAAGACCGACGGATGGGCGGTTCTCTGGGGAAGCTTCTGACGGATGGCTCGGGAAAACCCACTGTGGGGGAATGTCAAATATCCTCTTGCGCGGTGATGGGAAATCATGGATGGATTCTGCCGTTCGATGCTCATCGGACACCGCAAAATGTCGGGGCGTAGCGCAGCCTGGTAGCGCGCTTCGTTCGGGACGAAGAGGCCGTGGGTTCGAATCCCGCCGCCCCGACCATCTGGTGCTTGCAGTTGACGCCAAGATTTGCCCCTCACTGCACACCGGCGGTGGGATGAGAACCCAGCCGTGAGGCTCTTCGGGTTTGAACGCGGCGGCCGCTCGTGGCGGCCTTGGAAAATCTTCGCGAAGCGCATCCTGGCATAGCCGGAGCGAAGCGCAGGCAACGCGGCGGCCGCTCGTGGCGGCCTTGGAAAATCTTCGCGAAGCGCATCCTGGCATAGCCGGAGCGAAGCGCAGGCAACGCGGCGG
>CAIYYV010000266.1 GCA_903930425.1 Akkermansiaceae bacterium
CAGGTCAGTCAAGAGGCGATGATCAAGGTCTGCAGGCAGATGGAAGCGGACGCCTCGAGGGATGCCGAACCGTAACGAGTTCCACACGACCGGTCGACTTCGGAAAATTTTTTATGAAGTCGATCATTCTGCGCCATTTTCTGTGCGCCTTCATCTGTGTCATCGTTCTGCCGGCTCACGCCGCACCTGAAACAACTGCCACTCCCGTCCCGCCGGTCCCTGTCCAAGATGCCAAATGGAATGGCTATCCCCAACATCACTTCACCATTGGACAACATGCGGCATATGTGGTTTCCCCCGAGGTCTCCGCACCTGGAAAACCGTGGATCTGGAGGACTTCGTGGCCGGACTATCACTTCGAGGTGGATTTGGAATTGCTGCGCTGCGGCTATCACATTGGCTATATCGAAGTGGTGGACATGCTTGGCTCGGACCCGTCGCTGGACCTCATGGACCAGTTCTATTCCCAGGTGCGCTCGCAATGGGGACTGTCCGCCAGTCCGGCCCTCGAACCTAACAGCCGCGGCGGCTTGCATGCCTACCGTTATGCGGTACGCCACCCGGAGCGGGTGGCCTGCATTCTGGGCGATGTGCCGGTGATGGATTTCAAGAGTTGGCCACTCAAGCATCCGGCCAGCAAAGTGGGTGGCTGGCCCCAGGTGATGCAAGGATATGGCTTCAAGAACGATGCCGATGCCATGGCCTACACCGGTAACCCGATCGACACTTTGGCCGCCATCGCCAAAGCGGAAATCCCGCTGCGCCACACCATCTGCCTGACCGACCAAGTGGTTCCACCCGAACAAAACACTCTCGAGGCCAAACGCCGCCTCCAGAAATTCGGTTGGGATGTGGAGGTGGTGGCAGTGAAGGAATCCAACGACTGCGAAGGACACCATTTCCCGTTTCCCGAGGCGTTCGCCTCGGCCCGGTTCGTCATGAACCACTCCGACGTGATGCCTGCAGCCCGCGAGTATTTTCAATTGCGCGACGGCTTGGCGATCAGCAAGTCGAAGTTTTTGACTCAAAAAACCGGGCGCGTCGCGTTTCTGGGTGGCTCTATCACTTACAATGGTGGCTGGCGTGACGAATTGATGAACTATCTGCAAAAGAAATTTCACGACACCCAGTTTGAGTTCATAGCGGCGGGCATTCCGTCGGTGGGATCCAACGGGCATGCTTTCCGGATGGAGTCTGATATCTTCAGTGCCGGCCCGGTGGATTTGTTATTTGTCGAGGCGGCGGTCAACGATATCAGCAACATCCCCGGCAAGCCGGACTTGATGCTGCGTTCAATGGAAGGTGTGATCCGCCAGGCCCGCGCGGCCAACCCGTTGACCGATATCATCCAGATGCACTTTGTCTCGGCCGAGTCGCTCAAGGATCATGCGGACGGCAAGATGCCGGAAGCCGTCGGAATACATGAGAAAGTGGCGCAACATTACGGCTGTGTGTCATTGGATTTGACCCGGGAATGTGCCGACCGTATCGCAGCGCGAGAATTGACATGGGCGGATGAATTCCAAAGCAATGTGCATCCACCTCCTTATGGTCAGAGGTTATACTCTAACAGCATGATGCGCATGCTGGATGCGGGTTATTCCACGACCGCGAAGCCCAAACCGCATGCCACTCCAAAGTCACTGTTAGATCCGGCGAGTTATGTCAATGGACATTATTCGAAACTCGAGAATGCAATGCTTGGCAAGGGATTCACGCTTGACCCAAAGTGGCATCCGGAAAATGGCGGAGAAACCCGCCCCGGTTTCGTCAATGTGCCCGCATTGGTCGCCTCAGATGCTGGTTCTGAATTCTCCTATGACTTCGAGGGCACGGCCTTCGGACTGTTTTTAGCGGCTGGGAATGATACCTGCGTGCTGGAATTCAGCATCGATGAATCGCCTGTTAGAAAACTCGACAGCTGGTCGCCATGGAGCGGCGGCTTGCATCTGCCATGGCCCATCATGCTGGCGGATGGTTTGAAAAATGGAAAACACCACATCCATGTGCGCACCACCGCTGAGGCAAAATCCCGAACCGCCCTGCATGTGATCCATGTGCTGGTGAGTTGATGCCAAGCGAGAATTGGCCTGTAGCGGCGGTCTGTGACCGCCGGCTGAAATGTAGCGGCGCTCTGTGAGC
>CAIYYV010000267.1 GCA_903930425.1 Akkermansiaceae bacterium
GCCCGGGCCATGGTTCGCGCCATGGAAAAAGCCGGCAAGCTCTGCCAGATCGGCCACCAGCGCCGCAGCAACCCGCGCTATCGCTTTACCCTCGACCAGTTGATCAACGGCAATAAAGTCTGCGGCCAAATCGTCAATATCAACGGGCAGTGGAACCGCGCCGTCAAGTCATCCCAGGACATCGCCGTGAGCCCGAAAATCCCCGCTGTGGCCCCGGAAATGCTCGCCAAATATGGCTTCAAAGATATGCACCAATTCCGGAATTGGCGGTTCTATCGGGATCTTTCCGGCGGTCCGATCTCCGATCTCGGTGCCCACCAGATCGATATCTTCAACTGGTATCTCGGTGCCCGGCCGAAGTCGGTGTTTGCCTCTGGCGGCAGTGATTTCTTCAAACAGCGGGAACACTTCGACAACGTGATGGCTGTCTTTGACTATGACACACCTCAAGGCGGAGTCCGCGCATTCTATCAGGTGCTCACCGCCACCAGCGCGGGCGGCGGCTACTGGGAGAGCTTCATGGGCACCCAAGGCAATATCAAAATGTCCGAACAGACTGCCTATACCAGCATCTTCCGCGAAGACAGCGCCCCCTCATGGGATGAACTCGTCAATCGCGGCTTCCTCAAGAAAAAAGCCGCCCCCCCGAAACCCGATACCTCCTCGGGCGCCATCGCCTCATACGAATCGAAACCACCTGAAGGCTTCGAACTCCCGGGAGATCTGCCCATGATTCAACTCGCCAGCGGTGCGGCTCCCAAGCCCCCACATCAACCGCACTTGGAAAACTTCTTTGCCGCCGTGCGCGGCAATGCTAAACTCAATTGCGATGCTCGCGAGGCCTTCGAAAGCGAAGCCCCGATTTATTATGTGAATCCTTCCGCACTCACCCGTCAACCGATCCAATTCACCCCCGAACAACTCTCCCTATGAAAACAAAGCAAATCATTTCTGCCCTTTGCGCATGCAGCGCTCTCCTCTTCTCCGCCTGCGAGAAAAAATCCACTGCTCCCACCGGTTCCACCAGTGCCGGTATGCCCACTGCCTCCACAGGCACCGTCGGCGGCGTCCCTCTCGTCACCACGCTTCCTCCCGAACTCATCGAAGGAACGCCCAAGCCGATGAAAATCCTCAATCTGGTCCCAGCCCCCACCAAGGCTCCCGAATTCCTCGTCCCAGCCGGCACCGAACTCCTTTCCAAAGGAAAAAAAGTCACCAGCAGCGATGCAAACCCAATCATCGGAACTCTCGACCTCCTCACCGATGGCGAAAAAGATGCCGGCGAAGGGTATTTCGTCGAACTCCTCGACGGCAAACAATGGGTCCAAATTGACCTCGAAAAAAGCGCCACGCTTTCGGCTATCTGGCTCTGGCACTTCCATTCCCAAAAACGCGCCTACCATGATGTCATCGTTCAAATCTCCGACGACCCGACATTCAAGTCCGGCGTCACCACCGTTTTCAACAACGACTACGATGAATCTTCCAAAATGGGCAAAGGCAGCGACTTCCCTTACGTCGAATCCCGCTTCGGAAAAATTATCGACGCCAAGGGAACACAGGGCCGCTATGTCCGCCTCTACAGCATGGGCAATAGCTCGAACGAAATGAACCACTACATCGAGGCGGAAATCTACGGGAAATCATCGTAATCCCTAACAGAATATCACCTTGAAAACCTCCCGACGGCCTGGGTTGTTCTGGACCTTCGGGTTCCATGCACTGCTTGCCTGCAGTTTTGCTTGGCTCGCCCTGCAGGCCGTGACCGATTCCGCCTCTGCGGCCAGCACCCCGGAATCAGTCGCGCTCCGCAACGCCATCACAGACCTGACCTCGTCCTTCACTGTCCGCTATCCCGCTGGCCCGGACTATCTCGCACGCCTCGACGCGCTTGAAAAACTCGAACCCTGGCCCGCAGAGGCATTTGATAAACTGCGGCGCGAGGCCTTAGTTGCCAACCCCCTCGTCAGCGGACAACCGCTCCTTTATGTCGTGCGCAGCCAGTATTCGGGTGACCACCACAATACCGAAACCATGTTTCAAACCGGCGAGTGCAACACCGCCAGCTATCGCCCCGGCGGCCCGCTCAAAACCATCGACTTCGCCCACAACGGCGAAACACGCATCGTCGCCGACCCTG
This sequence comes from Akkermansiaceae bacterium, assembly GCA_903930425.1. Lineage (GTDB taxonomy): Bacteria > Verrucomicrobiota > Verrucomicrobiia > Verrucomicrobiales > Akkermansiaceae > Luteolibacter. The sequence goes on from CAIYYV010000267.1 coordinate 2,141, forward strand.
GTCCGCAGGGCCGCCTGCGGGACCCGGATGTTTTCTTCGATGGCACTCGCATCCTGTTCTCAATGCGCAAAAATATCGGCGATAACTATCACCTTTTTGAAATCAATGCCGACGGCAGCAACCTGAAAACCCTCACCTCCGCCGAGGGAGTATTCGATATAGACCCACTCTACCTGCCAGATAACAGCATCGTCTTCACCTCTTCGCGTGAACCGAAATACTGCATGTGCAATATCCACATCATGGGCAACCTGTTCCGCATGAATGCCGATGCCGCAAATATCCACCAAATCGGCAAAAGCACCCTCTTCGAAGGCCATGGCTCATTGATGCCCGACGGTCGTGTCATCTATTACCGATGGGAATATATCGACCGAAATTTTGGAAATGCCCAAGGACTCTGGACCACCAACCCCGATGGCACTAACCACGCCGGCTACTACGGAAATAATACCCCCGCAGGCGGCGTCACTCTCGACCCAAGGGCCATTCCCGGAACCGACCAAATCCTCTGCATCCTCGGCTCCTGCCACGACCGACCATGGGGTGCCCTCGCCATCCTCGACCGTGGCCGCGGCGTCGACGGCCGAGCCCCAATCCTCCGCACCTGGCCAGCCACCGCAGCCGGCCGCGTCTGCGACCCCGGCGCTCCCAATGACGGCTTTGACAGCTTTGTCGGCGTCAGTCCAAAATACGAGGACCCCTACCCACTATCCGATAAGTATTTCCTCTGCTCCCGCATGACCGGCCAAGGGGAACAAATGGGGATCTATCTGTTAGACACCTTCGGCAATGAAATTCTGCTGCACACCGAGGGGGCGGGCTGCTATGACCCGATGCCACTCGGACCCCGGACGCGGCCTCCGGTCATTCCAACACGCAGGGACTACAAGAACTTGGATGGATATGTGTATGTGCAGAATGTCTATGAAGGCACCCACATGAAAGATGTCAAACCCGGCAGCGTGAAGTTCCTTCGCGTCATTGAGTCACCCGAAAAACGCACCTGGACCGAACCGGGGTGGAATGGCCAAGGAGTCGAACGCCCCGGCATGAGCTGGCACGATTTCAACAACAAACGCATCCTCGGAACTGTCCCCGTGGAAACCGACGGGTCCGCCTCATTTTCCATGCCCTCGGATCGCTTTGTCTATTTCCAATTGCTCGACAAGGACGGCATGATGGTCCAATCGATGCGAAGCGGGACGATGGTACAATCCGGTGAGTGGGTCGGCTGCGTCGGTTGCCACGATGAACGCCGTGCGGCACCACGCTCTCTCACAGGAGCGAACCCGCTTGCGCTGAAACGGGCCCCGAGCCGACTCGATGGCTGGCATGGTGCCCCCCGGATGTTCAACTATCGAATCGATGTTCAACCGGTGTTCGACAAGTATTGCGTGAGCTGTCACGACTATGGAAAGGAAGCGGGCAAAAAGTTGGTCCTAGCAGGTGACAGGGGGCTGATCTTCAATGCTTCCTATGTGAATCTTTGGACGAAAGGGGCGCTCAAAGTGGTGGGTGCCGGCCCTCCTGAAATCCAACAGGCGTCTTCCTGGGGCTCGCACGCCAGCAAACTGACCCGATTCCGCGAGGGAACCAACCCACATGCCGATGTTAAGATTCCCGCAGATGCTCTCGAACGAATCATCACTTGGGTGGATCTCAACGCTCCTTATTACCCGAGTTATGCCAGCGCCTACCCGCAAAATCCCTTTGGACGCAGCCCGCTCAATACCACCCAAATCGAAAAACTCAAACAACTTGGCGTCGATACCGGTATCATCGACCTCAGCTTCGACCGACCGGAAATCAGCCCCGGCTTGGCAAAATTACCCAAGAATGACCCGCGCTACCACGAGGCCCTCGCACTCATCCGTGAAGGCCAGCAAGCACTGAAAAAAAATCCCAACCCCGATAGCGAGGGATTCGTCGCCTGCGAGGCCGACCAAAAACGCGAGCGCAAATATGAAATGCGTGCGGAGATCGAACGCCAAAATCGCGCAGCCATCCGCGATGGAAAAAAAATCTACGACACACCAGTCCCCCCCTGACTAACATGCGAAACGCCTCTCTGCCGATCATGGATCCGGACGAAACGGCGTTTTTCACTTTCATGGGCACTGAGAAAAACGCATCCCCGCGGACGATCACAAACTATCAGAACTCACTCGGTGCCTATCGATGCTGGAGGGACGACAAGTTCGCCGGTTGGCGCCAGGCCACCGCGGATGATTTCCGGGATTATTTGTTCTCACTGATGAAGACCGGGCTCAAGCGCGCCACCCTCCGCCTGCGCTTTGCCGCATTGCGCTCGTTTTATAAATATCTCGTCCTTCGCCACGGCCTGGCCCGAAGCCCGGTCGCCGATATCCAACTGCCCAAACCCGAACGCGGCCTGCCCGTCGTGCTGACCCTCGCCCAAATCAATGAATTGTTAGAAATCCCGTTGCACCTGCCTCCCGACAAAAAATCGCCGGCTTGGCTGCCCGTGAGGGATGCCGCCATCCTCGAGCTTTTCTATTCATGCGGCCTCCGTATCGCCGAATTGCTCGCCCTCAATGTCAGCGATGTCGATTTCCTCAGCGATTCCGTCCGCGTCACCGGAAAAGGATCTAAACAACGGATCATCCCCGTCGGCGGCCCCGCCGTGACCGCCATCCAACGCTACCGCCAGCAGGCCGCCGTCACCTGCGGACCGTTGTTTCTCAGCAAGCGCCGCACCCGAATCACCCAACAGGCGGTCGATCTATTGCTGAAAAAATACCTCAAACACACCAGCATCCCATTTGATATCAGCCCGCACAAGTTAAGACATAGCTTCGCCACCCATCTGCTAGACGCGGGAGCGGACCTCCGCAGCGTGCAGGCGCTCCTTGGCCACTCTTCACTTTCCACCACCCAAATTTACACGCACGTCACGAAGGAACGACTCAAACAAGCCTATGACGACGCCCACCCGCGCGCGTAAATGGCGGATAAAAATGTTAGAAAACATCACGACGCCCCTGCATGGCACGCAACAGTGTGAGCTCGTCGGCATGTTCCAAACCTCCACCGACTGGCAGGCCTTGAGCAATGCGCGTGATGCGGCACTTCTCGCCGCGAAGAAGATCTGCCAGATAGTTCGCAGTGGCTTCTCCCTCAACATCGGAACCAAGCGCGAGCACAACCTCGATTTCCTCAGGGGCATCATGAACGCGTCGAAGGAGGGACGGAATGCGAAGGTCATCGGGTGTTACGCGATCCAGCGGCGAAAGTTTGCCACCAAGGCAATGATAGCGACCCTGAAATGCCCCAGAACGCTCGAGCGGAAGCACGTCGGTCGCCTGCTCGACTACACAAAGCAACCGATCATCACGCTGCGCGTCATCACAAAGACCGCAACCTGCATGCGTAGCAAAAAATCCGCACACAGGACACGGACGGATGGTTTCATGAGCCAAATGAAGTGCGCCCGCCAGTGCGGACGGATCAGCCTTCGGGCTTTGCAGAAGCCAAACCGCAATGCGTTCGGCACTCCGCGGACCAATGCCGGGCAAACACTTGAGCTCAGCAACCAATGATCTAACGGATTCGGGAAAGTCAGCGCGCGGCATCGGAGTGTAGAGGGTGTGGGACATCGCAAGCCATCCGGTGATTGGCCGCATAGACCATGGCGCACATGCCGGACCAAATGGTGGCAATGACGGGCGCGGCGATTTCTGGAGCATGCGCGGCAAGACTGAGCACCGGTGCCCAAGCCGCGACCAACACCACAGTGCTAATCCACAAAACCACACGACGCAGATGGCCGGAAGTGCCAAGCATCGCGGCGGCCAAAGCCAGCGAAAAACCCGCTGCCGCCAACCAGCCCCCCCAATCGGGCAGGCGCTTCGGAAAAAGTTCCGTGCCATTTCGCGCGACTAGGTTGGCGATTTGCCCGTTCAACCGATCAAGAATGCCGAGTCTTTCAAGCCCAACCACAAGCAGCATCGACAGAATACCGATGAGAACAGCCGGCACCCGCACATGCCCCGCCGGCCGCGAATGATTGTCAATGTTTCGTGTCACGATGAAAATCCTAGCCCAGTGCCGACCCAACACGCAAGCCGTGCGATTAGAACTCGGCAGCGCCGCCGGGAAATGCCACTGCTCTGCGCGTCATAAAACTCCTCAGATTGCTCAAATTCCCGACCCGATGGAAGCCGCACAGATGAACCACCCCACTTTGAGCCCTCGCGATGTGCGAAGAAATTTCGCCTGCTTGGTCTGGATGGGCTCGGTGTTCGCTATGGGCTGGGCGGAGGTCGTCGTCGTCCTGCAACCCTTGCTCGTGCATTACGGCGCCACCAATACCCAAATCGGCATCGTTCAAGGCGTCCTGATCGCCACCTTGCCAGGTATGTTCCTCTCCCCATGGATCACCCGCCGCTTCCGACATAAAAAAATCTATCTGTTTGTGACCGACTCTCTCTATCTGCTGCCAGTCGGCCTTGTCGGTGCCGCAGTCTGGGCGGGTGGACCGGCAAGCCCCTCAGCCATGGTCACCTTTATCGTCTGGATGATGCTCGCCGGACAAATCGCAGCGGGCTTCGGCGGCCTGCCCAATCAGGAGTTCTTCACCTCCTGCATCCCAATGCGCCTCCGCGGTCGCCTCGCAGGCGTCTCGGCCGGCGTGGGTGGCTTGCTCGGCCTAGGCGCGGCCGGCATCGCCGCCTGGGTGCTCGTGGCACTCCCTAAACCCCAAGCCTACGGAGCACTGTTAGTTCTCGCATGGCTGCTCTGTCAGTTGGCAGACGCCGCGGTTTTGTTAGCCAAAGAACCGCCGACCCCGGTTGAAGCGTCGCCACCACCCTGGGGAAAAGCCATGTGGCGCGCATTTTTATGCGATCGAAAATTCCTCCGGGTCGCGCTCTCCGTGAGCTTGATCAGCCCGCTACTCGCACAATTGGCCCTGTTTTCCAGTGTGTTTGCGTTCCGCGAGCTGGGCTTCAAGGCACAAATGGCCGCGTGGCTTGGGATGACCGCCGCAGGTTCCCGCCTTGCACTCAGTCCGGCAGCCGGATGGCTCACCGACACCTGGGGAGCTCGGCCAGCACTCCTGTTATGGGTGGCCCTCGCAGGCTGCGGGTTTTTGCTGTTAGCACTCGTGCCGACAACGGCCAGTGTTTTTGTGGCAGTTGCGCTTGCAGCCGTCGCAGGCAGCGGGTTTGCCGGAGCGATGAACGCCCTCACCAGCGGAATCCCCCGCCCCGAACACCGGTCAGGACATTTCACTCTACTCGGGTTTTGCATGATCGCCGCCAACTCCGCTGGACCACTACTCGCCGGCCGACTCTTCGACTCGCTCTCCTATCAGAACGGCTTCGCCGTGCTCGCCGCTTCCACCGCCGCCGTCCTCACACTCAGCTATTGGCTGCTGCGCGACCTCAGCATGCGGGCAAGCGACTATTCCTGACCCCCGAACCGCCGTCAGGCGGACTCCCCCGAAACCGCCGGAACCGCCGCTAACACACTCGCCGCCATCTCATGAAATGCCGCCGAAACCGTGTTCTCTTCGGGCGCTAACAGGGCCACCGGCGTCCCCAAATCCCCACTCTCACGCGTGACCATGTCAAACGGAATCCGCCCAAATAATGGAACCTTCAGAAAAACCGCCTCCCTCATTCCGCCTCCATCACCAAAAAGAAAATACTTTTTCCCAGCGTCACATACAAACCACGCCATGTTTTCAATCAACCCGAGAACCCGCACGTTGACTTTTTCAAACATGGCTACCGCCTTTCGTGCATCAATAAGCGCCACCTCTTGCGGGGTGGTGACAATCACGGCCCCGTCCACAGACACGGTCTGCACAACTGTCAACTGAATGTCACCGGTGCCGGGGGGTAAATCTAACAAAAGATAGTCGAGATCTCTCCATGCAACCTGCCTCAGAAATTGTTGAATGTAGCGGGTGGCCAACGGCCCGCGCACGACAACAGGCGAGCGATCGTCCAATAAAAAACCCATCGACATGACCTGAATGCCATGCGCTTGAACCGGCAGAATCTCGTCCCGATCGTTGGCCGTCACTCGCTGACGCGTCCCAAACATCTGCGCCATCGACGGACCGTAAAGATCACAGTCACACAATCCGACCTTTGCCCCGGCAGCCACCAGCGCCACCGCTAGATTCGCAGCAACCGTCGATTTTCCAACGCCCCCCTTCCCCGAGGCCACCGCAATGATGCGCTTCACGCCTGGAATCGACGACGGCCCGGGGACCGCACCCGCAGCACCCGGCGCAGGCGATTCCTTGACATCGATTTTAACGTCAAGACGGCCGACTCCGGGCAACCGTTCGAGCACCGCATGACAGTCATGAACCAATTGATCGGGCACCTTCGCATCGCGCGTCTGCACCTCGAGGCGCACGGTCGTGACGCCGTCGGCGCAAACGATCTCCTTGACCAGGCCAAACGAAACAATGTCGCGGGAAAACCCCGGGTAACGGACTTGTCGAAGCGCTTCTCGGATGATTTCGGGATTCATAGCAGGTGCCGCAAGTCTTGCTCATGCCGCGCACGAAGCAACGCGTTTGTGCGCCCCCCCGATAAATCGTCGCTCACAGTGCGGCGCAAACCGACAGATGGAGACTCAAATAATCAAGAAATTACTTGCAGCAATGTGCAAGTCTCAAACTTGTCTGGACCCAAGGATGCCTTGTCCCGATGCTGGACAAAAGCAGGGCGCTCTGGCATTGCTGCCTGCCATGTCCGAGTTGCCGAAAGCCTATGAACCCCAAGCCGTCGAAGCGAAATGGTATGCCGCATGGATCGCCGGACAATGCTTTGCCGCCAATCCTGCCTCTGCAAAAGAAGCCTACTCCATCGTCATCCCCCCACCCAATGTCACCGGCATCCTCCACCTCGGTCATGTCTTGAACAATGCCCTTCAGGATATTCTCGCGCGCCGCGCACGCCAAAAAGGATTCGAAGTGCTGTGGCTTCCTGGCACCGACCACGCGGGCATCGCCACTCAAGCAAAAGTCGAGCGAGAACTGCGCGAATCCGAGGGCCTGACACGCCGTGACGTCGGCCGCGACGCATTCCTCAAACGCGTCTGGGAATTTAAGGAGAAACACGGCGATATCATCATCAAACAACTCAAACGCCTCGGCTGCTCGTGCGATTGGAATCGCGAACGCTTCACCATGGACAAGGAATACACCCAATGGGTGAACCATGTCTTCGTCGAACTTTTCAAACAAGGCCTCATCTACCGC
>CAIYYV010000268.1 GCA_903930425.1 Akkermansiaceae bacterium
CAACCAACGCCGGGTGTCATGAATTATGGCGCAACCACCAGCCTGAATAAAATCTCCCCGGTGTCATTTTGCTATGGCGCAACACGGAATTCCCCTCGGAGCGGTGACCATGACTCATGGAAGGCGTCGAAGAAACGAGCACTGTATCCAGAATGCCATTGTTGGCTATGGTGCTGGCATCAAATCACTATCCATTTTCCGCAAAGTGTGAAACATTGCGCCCGTGCCTGCATCCAAAAAATTAGCCTTCATCACCATGGCATCAAGCGCGTATACCCACCGTTTGCTACGCGGTGCGCTGTCGTATGCCGAGACGCATGCGGGGTTGGTGATTCAGGAATTTCAGATGCCTAGGGATTTCCGGCCGCAGGCGAACGGGCGCGACGCGGTGAGCAAATTGCGGGCATGGCAGCCGAACGGCTTGTTGACTTTTCTGGAAGACGAAGAACTCGATCAGTGCCTCGCCCTACTCGGCAGGCCCTGTCCTGTCGTGAACATGGCCCACGTCCTGACCCGTCCGGGCCTTGTCGTAGTGTCTGGCTCGTTTAAGGCACAGATCAAAGCTGCAGCAAATCACTTTCGCCAGCAGGGCTTGCGTTTGATCGCCATGCTCAGTGTGGAAAGCCTCGAATCATGGCAGACGCAGGCATTTCTGGATATCACCCGTCCGATTTCCGGCATGCTATCGGTTTTCGTGGAAATGGTGGATCCCGCCCTATTGGATGATCTGGATCAACCGGTGAAGCCGGTGTCGCAGGAAATGGCGACTTGGTTCCAGAATCTACCCAAGCCTATCGGAATTTTCTGTCCAGACATGGGGGGCGGTGGATACGCCATCCGCGTCTGCCAGGTTCTAGGTCTCCGCGTCCCCGACGACGTTGCGGTGATTGGCTCGGATGACACGGATGTCAGTCTGGCCAGCCAGCCCACCCTGACGAGTGTCATCCCGGTCGGCGAAAAGATCGGTGCCGAAGCGGCGCATGTGCTCACTCAAATCCTTTCCGGCAAACCGATCACTCAGCAAACCGTCCCATGCGAGGCGATGGACTTGCGGGTCCGCCAGTCGACAGGTCTTCAACGTGCTCATCTGTGTGACATCGCGGGGGCTGTCTCCCATATCGCCCAACACGCCTGCGACGGATTGACGGTGGAACAGCTTCTCAAAGCTACCCAGCACGTTTCCTACAATACCTTTCGCTCGCATTTCAAGGCAGTCATCGGGATGACCCCGAGTCAGGCGATCCAACGCAGACAGATTGAGGAAGCTCATCGCTTGTTGGCCGACACCCGCCTTGCAGTCACTCTGGTGGCGGAAAGGTGCGGGTTTAGCAGTGGCAGCGATTTCACCCGTAGATTCCGCGCCTTTTCGGGCATCTCTCCCTCGCAATTTCGTCAACAGCTCAATGTGCCATCCAATCTCTAACCCCTAAACGTCTCATGGTGCCATGACCACCTTCACGCGGAAGAACGTTGGGTTGCGATCGACTCCATTGAAGTTAAGCGATAGCGGGAACTTCACACCCATGGCGTCAATCGTGGCATTCGCGGCGCACATTGGAACGGGGGCATTGAGAATGTCGTCATTCGGGACCCAGACGTCCAAGTCGGCGCTGAACTCCACCGTGTAGGTCAACCCGGCGGCCACATGATCCAGACGGCGGCCAAACACCGCGTAATAATCGCCATACAACTTGCGCGTCACGGGTTCTCCGGCCGCAGTAATGCCTCCTTCGGCCGTGTAAGCGATCGAGCTGCTAGAGGAAACAGTGGGATCGGTGTCAAAGGCAAATTCCACAAGGTTGCTGTGTTGATCACCATCCGGGTCACCACCGAGGGTCTTGTCGCTCAAGGTGCCATTCGCGAAAGTGTCATTTTTCCATCCATCATAGGAAGAACGGCTGACGATCAGGGAGACGGTGCCGTCGACCGTGGTGATCACCGCAACGGCATCGGTCACGAGCGAGCCGCTGTCGATGAGCGGGGTGATCGCGAACGCGCCGGTGCTGCCGCTGAGATTGTAGCTGGCCAAGGGATAGGTTCCCAACGCAAGATCGGCTGGAAGGACCAAGTGGACGACGTTGTCGTTCAGAGTCAGCGTGCCGGAAATGGTAAGCGGCGAGCCCTGTGTGAAACAGGCGAGCGCGCCGCTGGAAAAGATGACATTGCCACCGAGGGTTCCGGTGCCTCCGAGGGTGGCGGTCGAGGCCACGGTGACCTCAGAGGTGCCGAGGCTGCCGTTCACGATGAGCGCTCCGCCGTTGACGGTGGTCACGCCGGTGTGGGCGTTGGATCCTGATAGGGTGAGAGTGCCCGTGCCATTCTTGGTCAAAGTGGCGAAGCCGGTGATGGATCCGGAACCAGAGATGAGATAATCATTGGCATGATTAAAAGTGACGCTGACAGGTGAGAGCGCTCCTGACAGGGTGATGGTGGAAGCGGTGGCCGGGTCATTGAACACCACGGCATCGCCAGTGTAGAACATCTGGTCGCCTTCCTCGAAATTCGTGCCAGCGCCCTGTTCCCAAGTGCCGCTGGTGGTGTTCCATGTGCGGGTGCCTGTGGAAACGGTGGCGATCAGTTTTTGGTTGGGAGCATCATCGGTGATGATGGCGCGAAATGTCGCTGGGGGAATGAGATTGCCCCAATTCGTGACGCCAACGGCCCCATATTGGATGATATCATGCACGCCATCCACGGGTGTGCCATCAAACACCAGACTCGTCGCCCCGGAAAAGCACACCCCATTGCTGGTGAGGGAAGCGGTCGTGCTTGTGCCGTCGAGTGCCAGGGTGGAGCCCTCATTCAGCGTCAGCAATTCGGCCATACTGCCCGTGCCGCCGAGAGTGGCACCGGTGCCCACCGTCACTGACGAGGCGTGGGCGTTGTTCACATTGAGACGGCCGCCGCTGACCATGGTCGCGCCGGTATACGTGTTCGCGCCGTTGAGTGTCAACGTGCCGGTATTCGCCTTGGTGAGGATGCCGCTCTCCCCAGAAATCCCGTTGGTGAGCGTTTGTGAGGCGGTGCTATTGAAGGCAAGCGTGCCGGTGATCGATACCGTGGTGGTGGCAGCCAGCACACCTGCACCGCCGATTTCCAGGGTGCCTTCGCTGATGGTGGTCGCTCCGACGTAGGTGTTAGAAGCTGTGAGTATCAGAGTGCCGGCACCGGTCTTGGTGAAGGTGCCGCTGCCGCTGATGCCTTGGATGAATGTCCCGCTGTCGCTGGCGATGTTGATTTCCAGGGCGGAGTCGTTAGTGATATGGGCGTGCTCAAAGCCAGGAAGAGCACCTTGCAGAATCACCTTGCCAGCAGAAATCGCCAGTCCACCGATCAAGTTGGCCGTATGACTGATCTCCATCGTTCCCTCTCCGGTCTTGTTGATGTGACCCCAAACAGCACCTTCCTCGTTGCCGAGCTGCCCGCTCACCAACAGGTCAATGGCGGCAGCGCCGTCGGCCACGCTGAATTCGTGGGTATTCCGCATGTGAAGCCGTGCCGAAATCACCGACTGAACGTCCCCGGCGTGGATCACGTTGCCCATAAGAAAGAAATTGCCATAGTGGTCATTGGGGGTGCCGGTGGCAGCCAGGGTGCCTCCCATGAGCCTAAGATCGCCGTTGATTTCCTGAAAATCGTCGTCCGTTTTGGTGACAGTGGCACCACTCCAAATGGTCACTGCACCGCTGCCCAAAGCGCTGTCCGATGCGTAAAGACCTTTGGCATCAACGGTGCCTGTCTCGACGGTGAGTCCGCCGGTGAAGGTGTTTCCGACATGAAGGACGAGCGTCCCCACTCCAGTCTTGGTCAGGCCTTGCGTTCCTGTTAGAATGGATCCGATGGTGGCAGTCTGGTTGCTGACATTGATTTCCGGAGTGCCTGCGACGGCGTCCAGCGTGAGCGTGCCCGACGCAATGCTCCATGTGTAGGCGTCCCCCTGATCGGCGAACAACAGCTTGCCGACCGTAGTCGGCAAGCTGAAGTTTGGCCACTGACTAGATAACTCAAAGGATCTGCGACTTTTATTTTTCAATTCGCTTTATTTTGCTGGACTTGCGTCTAGTTACATGAATAGATATGGCCGCCATGGG